>JBIIQS010000129.1:0-2680 GCA_044341965.1 Rhodoluna sp. | reverse complement strand
AATTTACTCAGCGTGCTGAGGCGTCCATGGCCAAGCACGTAGAAGCCATGGTTGGCTTCATGGCCAAGGGAGCCGAAGTCTTTGACTACGGAAACTCCATTAGAGACGAAGCTAGAAAAGGCGGTTACTCAAGCGCCTTCAAGTTCCCTGGTTTCATCCCCGCATACATCCGCCCATTGTTCTGCGAAGGAAAGGGCCCATTTAGATGGGTAGCGCTTTCTGGAGACAAGAAAGACATTTACCGAACCGATCAGGCCATCTTGGAACTTTTCCCTGAAAACGAACATTTACACCGCTGGATCAAGATGGCTCAAGATCGAGTTCAGTTCCAAGGTCTTCCTGCAAGAATCTGCTGGCTTGGCTACGGCGAAAGAGATAAAGCTGGAGCTGTGTTTAACGATCTAGTCAAAAAAGGTGAAGTCTCAGCACCGATTGTTATCGGTCGAGATCATTTGGACTGTGGTTCGGTTGCAAGCCCGTACCGTGAGTCAGAAGCGATGCTAGATGGCTCGGATGCAATCGCTGACTGGCCACTGCTAAACGCGATGATCAACATCGCATCTGGTGCTTCATGGGTTTCGATTCACCACGGCGGTGGCGTTGGAATCGGAAGATCAATTCATGCCGGACAAGTTTCTGTTGCCGACGGAACAGATCTTGCCGCTGAAAAACTAAATCGTGTTTTGACTAACGACCCAGGCATGGGTGTCATTAGACATGCAGATGCTGGTTACCCAGAAGCACAAGGTGTGGCAAGAGCAAAGCACGTCCACGTGCCAATGCTTGATACCGAATAGCTAAATGTCTATTGCAATAACAAACATTGGCTCTTTGGTCACCAATGATCAAAGTCTTAGGTCAGGCATCCTCGGGGAACTCCAAAATGCCGCGTTAGTTATTGAGAATGACAAAATCGCTTGGGTTGGAGTCACTAGTGAAGTTCCAGCCACCGACCAACAAATAGACGTTGCGGGCAAAGCCGTAATTCCTGGCTTTGTTGATTCCCATGCTCACCTACTATTTGCCGGGGAACGCTCAAAAGAATTCCAAGCTCGCATGAAAGGCGAAAAGTATTTCGCCGGTGGAATCCAATCGACCGTTGTAGCTACCCGCGCAACATCCAATGAAGCTCTAGAGCAAAACATGCTCAGGCTTGTAAGCGAAATGCAGCGTTCTGGAATCACAACTTATGAAACTAAATCTGGTTACGGGCTCACTAAAGCCGATGAAACCAGAGCACTAGAAATTGCAGCTAAGTACACTCCCGAAACCACATTCCTTGGAGCCCACGTTGTTCCAAGCGAGTATGCGGGTAAGGAAGACCGCTACGTTGACCTAGTAATCGGGGAGATGCTTGATTCAGTTTTGCCGCATGCCAAATGGATCGATGTGTTCTGCGATCAGGGTGCTTTCGATGTTGATCAAGCCAGGCAGATTTTGCAGGCGGGCATTGATAAGGGTCTTCTGCCCCGCATTCACGCCAATCAACTAACGCAGGGCGGAGGAGTTCAGCTAGCTGTTGAGTTAGATTGCGCTTCGGCCGATCACTGCACACATTTGTCAGATAAAGACATCGAGCTTCTTGCAGGATTAAACACCGTTGCTACTTTGGTACCAGGAGCAGAGTTTTCAACTAGAGCAACTTACCCAAACGCAGCGAGGTTATTCGATGCCGGTGTGAATGTTGCTATAGCTACCGATTGCAACCCCGGTTCCAGCTACACAACCTCCATGCCTTTCTGTATTGCGTTAGCAATTAGAGAAATGGGCTTTAGCCCAGAGCAGGCTTTATGGTCGGCAACCATGGGTGGAGCTAAAGCGCTGCGAAGAACAGACGTCGGATCTCTTGCTGTTGGCCAAAGCGCGGACCTGGTGGTCTTGAATGCTGCAAGCTATTTACACCTTGGCTACAGACCAGGTGTTGATCTAGTTAGTGAAGTCTTCAAATCAGGTAAATCTATCTATCAGGAGAAAAAGTGAGCGTAACGCTAAATTCAAGTGGTCTTTCAATGGACGAGGTAGTCCGGGTTGCAAGACACGGTGAAAAGCTGACAATTTCTGAAGAAGCACTCGAGAAGATGGCAGTTACCCGTGCACACATCGAATCATTAGCTGCAGCCGAAACTCCGGTTTATGGAATCTCTACCGGATTTGGTGCCCTTGCTAACAAGCACATCGCTCCAGAAGACAGAGTCCAGTTGCAAAAGTCTCTGATTCGTTCTCATGCGGCAGGAATGGGAGACCCGGTTGAAAAAGAAGTTGTTCGCGCACTTATGCTTCTTCGAACTAAGACACTTGCCAGCGGCAGAACTGGAGTTAGACCAGTTGTTGCACAAACTTACGTTGATCTACTGAACTCCGGAATCACACCTATTGTTCATGAGTATGGCTCCCTTGGTTGTAGTGGAGATCTTGCCCCACTAGCTCACTGCGCCATGGTCCTAATGGGCGAGGGAAGAGCAACAGGCAGAGACGGAGTAGAACGAGATGTTCCAACTCTTTTGAAAGAGGCTGGGATCAAACCAATCGAATTACAGGAAAAAGAAGGCCTTGCTCTAATTAATGGAACAGATGGGATGCTCGGCATGCTTATTCTCGCTCTTGCAGATCTAGAGAAACTTTGCGATCAAGCAGATGTAATCGCCGCAATGAGCGTTGAGGCTCAAATGGGAACAGACCA
>JBIIQS010000105.1:0-3507 GCA_044341965.1 Rhodoluna sp. | reverse complement strand
CTTGGCTGTTGGCACAGGCACCGCTCTTGCTCGAACCGCACCCCCTGTTGAACAAGGGGAGTTTGTGGTTCCAACCCCAGCCCAGTTTCTTACGGGTGAGATGCTTCCTCCGGAGCTGACCTTCGAGGCTTTTTTGACTGTTACAAAGGTCGATATTCTTTGGCTTGTTATTGCCATTGCTGCCATGGGGGCATACCTACTTGGCGTAAGGGTTCTAAGAATCCGCGGAGATAGCTGGCCTATAGCCAGAACAGCCTCTTGGCTGGCAGGAATGCTGCTACTTATCTTTACAACCAGCGGTTCCCTAAACGCCTATCAGGAGTATCTATTCAGTGTCCACATGATCGCTCACATGAGCCTGACGATGGCGATACCGGTGCTGTTGGTTCCAGGAGCACCTGTGACGCTCCTGATGCGGGCGGTTCATAAACGGCCTGATGAGTCCAGAGGAGTTAGAGAGTGGGTGCTCTGGGCTGTTCACACCAAGCCTGCGATGTTTATCGCACACCCAGCTTTTGCGGCAGTGAACTTTGCTGCCTCGTTGGTGATTTTCTACTTCACCCCTATTTTTGATTGGGCCACCCGCGAACATATCGGGCACCAGTGGATGATTATTCATTTCTTGATAACCGGCTACCTGTTTGTTCAGTCGCTTATTGGAATTGATCCAGGGCCTGCCAGAGTCGGCTATCCGTTCCGGATCATTACTCTCATTCTCGTAATGGCCTTCCACGCCTTCTTTGGACTTGCTTTGATGACAGGGTCTGGATTGCTGCTTCCAGATTGGTTTGGAGCTATGGGTCGCACCTGGGGTCTTCCTCCTTTGGAAGATCAGCAAAACGGTGGAGCAATCGCATGGGCAATTGGCGAGCTTCCAACCATCGCGCTCGCGATAATTGTGTCTTGGCAATGGTTCAAATCAGACCGAAGAGATTCGGTCAGATTAGACCGCGCTTCTGATCGAAGCGGCAACAAAGACCTCGACAATTACAACCAGATGCTAGATCGCATCAACCAAAGGCCCTAGATGCAATCTGTGACACTCTCTGTTGAGCAGCAGAACCTTTTCGATTACATCGAGCAGTCTGAAAACAACATCTTCATTACCGGCCGAGCTGGAACTGGAAAATCAACGCTACTTAGCTACCTTGTTGAAAACACCAAGAAAAACGTTGCGGTTTGTGCTCCAACTGGAGTTGCAGCGCTAAACGTTGGCGGAGTAACCATTCACTCGTTATTTGGTTTTCCTTTTGGAATTCTGGCCGATCAAGATCTCGCACGGCATATGAACAAGCGAACCAGAGAAGTTCTTGCCGCATTGGATGTTTTGATCATCGACGAAGTTTCGATGGTCAATGCCGATTTGATGGACGCAATCTCCAGAGCTATGGGAATTGCCAGGGGTCGAAGAAAGCTTCCTTTTGGCGGAGCGCAAGTAGTTATGTTCGGAGACCCGTATCAACTCTCGCCAGTTCCAGGAAACAACGAAGAGCGAAACTACATGAGCGAGAATTACCAATCAATTTGGTTTTTTGATGCAAAAGTCTGGCGCGAAGATTCACTAGAAAGATTCGAGCTCGGCGAAATCTTCCGTCAGTCTGATGAAGATTTCAAAACTATTTTGAATGCGATTCGAGTTGGTGAAGTAGAGCAGCACATGCTCGACACTTTGAATGCTGCTGGGAACAGGTTTCCATCCCACGACGAAATAATTCGCCTAGCGACCATCAACGCAAGCGTTGACAAAACAAACAAAGAGCGTATGAACAAGCTCACCACAAAGCCGAAGACCTTTGAAGCAATTTATAGTGCAAGTGATGAAACTGCCTTTGGAAGAACTCTTCCAGCAGAACCATCACTTGAGCTAAAAGTTGGAGCCCAAGTTATGTTCATAAAAAACGATGACGGTAAAAGAACGGCCGACGGACTAGTTCGACGCTGGGTTAATGGAACTATTGGAAAAGTGGTTGACATGCCATCTAGTGGTGGAGTGGTTGTTGAAGTTGATGGCGAACGACTAGATGTTGGAAAAGCCACCTGGGAAAAAGTTCGTTACGAAATCGACGAAGAGTTTGATGAAGAAACTGGTCGCGTAAAAGAAGTGCTAGTAACTATTCCTTTGGCGGAGTATCAGCAGATTCCGCTGCGTCTTGCATGGTCGGTAACCATTCACAAATCTCAAGGGCAAACCTACGACGAAGCAGTTATTGATCTTGGACGCGGAGCATTTAGTCCTGGGCAAACTTATGTAGCGCTATCTCGAATTCGGTCTTTGGAAGGGCTTTATTTGACCCGTGCCATCAGACAACAAGATGTCATGGTTGATAAGGACGTGATCAGGTTTATGAGTGGCGTCAAAACCGCACCGGTTGAAAAGCTTTTTTAGCCCAGCAGCCACCAGTTAATTGGCTGATGAAGCCTTGCTGCCCAGTCGCTTTCTTCATGGGCGGTTCCAGGAAATATTCCAAACATCAAGTCTTTATCTCGAACATATCCTCTAGCCTCAAAACCCTTGATGGCTTTGTTGTGAAATGGAGGGTAGAACAAATCCAAACCTTCGGTTCCGCTGTCGGTATAGATCTTGTGCTTGCCAGGGTTTGGAAGATACTTGGGAAGTTCTTGCGACATGTATTCGTGACCGATAATCCAGTGCGTTGAGAAGCAAAGTGCTGCTCCAAAAAGATGCGGGTATTTACTCATCAAGTAAAGGGAAGCAAGTCCCCCCATCGAACCACCAGCGATTGCGGTTCGTTCCATCTGGTGCTCGATGCCGTATTTTTCCAGAACCATAGGCAGGATTTTCTCGGCAAGCAAAACGTTGTATTCACCGTTCATGGAGGTTTTATGAATTGGCTTGTATTCAAGAGGCAAATTGTCAAAGATGTCTGGATGAGCTTCGACTATTTCCTTTGGGGCAAGTTCCAGCATTCTGGTGCCAGGACCTAGGCCGTGAACGGCAACAATAAGCGGTTGTGGATCAGCTTTGATTCGCTTGTCTCTAAGCGCATCAAGGATCCTCCACGGCGTATTGGTTGATGCAGTTCTAGGATCAAAGACATTCTTGCCATCGTGCATCATCAGAATTGGTGTATAGGAGACAACTTTTTCCGGAACCCAAACATCAACGCGGTGGTTGTCAACTGTAAAGGTTTCGAGCTTGCCAAAAGCCATTGCAATCTTTTGTTTGCGAAGTTCTCTGAAGGCCATAAACAGCGGAAAGGTGAATGCCATCGCTGTTATCCCAGAAGCTAAGAAATATAGCCACACGCGCTTCATGCCAAGCTTCTTTGCTTCGTAAAGCATGAAAACAACCAGTGCCAAAATCACAATAAGTAGATCCAGCGAGAGTACCCAGTCCACAGCGGAACCAAACCAGGCTTTGATGTAATCCTGACCTTCGAGGGAGGCAATGGCGTTAAACCACCAGGCGGTAATGAGCCCGATGCCAGCTAAGACAAAGTAGATTCTGGCGCGCACTTCGTGGCCGAACATGGTGATTCCCTTCCT
>JBIIQS010000104.1:0-3515 GCA_044341965.1 Rhodoluna sp. | reverse complement strand
CGACCTATTCGGGCATGGTTTCTATTTCGGTGGGCTGTAATAACAGCTGCACTTTTTGTATTGTCCCAGCCCTTCGCGGCAAGGAAAAAGATCGTCGGCCCGGAGAAATCCTTAGCGAGATCAAGGCCATGGTCGATGACGGGGTAATTGAGATCATGCTGCTTGGCCAAAACGTTAACACCTACGGTGTTGAGTTTGGCGATCGGGGGGCCTTTGCGAAGCTGCTTCGGGCATGTGGCGAAATTGAGGGCCTAGAGCGGGTTCGGTTTATCTCTCCACACCCTGCCGCATTTACCGATGACGTTATTGACGCGATGGCCGAAACCCACAACGTCATGCCACACCTTCACATGCCGCTGCAGTCTGGATCGAACTCGATTCTGAAGGCAATGAAGCGCAGCTATCGAACAGATAAGTACTTAGGGATTTTGGATCGGGTGCGGGCGGCTATGCCAGAAGCATCGATTACTACTGACATCATTGTTGGCTTCCCGGGCGAAACCGAGCAGGACTTTCAAGACACAATGGAAATTGCGACTAAGTCACGATTCACGATGGCCTATACATATCAGTACTCGAAGCGCCCTGGTACACCGGCAGCCACGATGCCCGATCAAATCTCGAAAGAGGTGGCTCAAGAAAGATATGAGCGTCTAATCGAGCACGTGAACGCAATCGCCTGGCAAGAAAACAAGAAGCAAATTGGCAAGAGCGTCGAGGTACTGGTTGGAAATCATGAGGGTCGCAAGGACTCACAAAACAACCGACTCAGCGGCCGAGCAAGAGATAGCAGACTGGTTCACTTTGAGCTACCCACTGGCGAAACTGAACCAAGACCCGGGGATCTAGTCACCGTCCAGGTAACTGATGCCAAACCTTATTTCTTGCTCGCAGATCAGCCAGCCGCTGGATACGCCATGGCTCCAACCAGAGCTGGCGACGCCTACGACTCGCTTGAGGCAGCTTCCTGCGCCGTTGGCTCAGTTGGCACCAAAGGTGTGAGCATCGGTCTTCCCACGTTGAAACGAAAGTAATGCCGGCGCAACTCATTGCCGTTGTTGGTTCGACCGGCACTGGTAAAAGCGAATTGGCAATTCGTATAGCTGAAGCTATGCGCCAAGACGGACAAGCAGCTGAGATAGTAAATGCAGATGCGATGCAGCTCTATAAAGGTATGGACATTGGAACCGCCAAGTTGCCAATTGCTGAGCGACGCGGAATAGAACATCACCTAGTTGATGTCCTGGATGTGACACAGGAGTCAACAGCTGCTGAGTACCAGAAGATTGCTCGGGCCAAGATTCTGGAGATTCAAGCACGAGGAGCTATGCCAATTTTGGTTGGTGGATCGATGCTTTATGTTGCAGCGGTACTAAACAACTTTGAGTTCCCGGTTAGAGACAAGGACCTGCGGGCAATACTCGAGCAAGAGCTTCTTGACCTAGGACCGAATGCCATGCATCAAAAGCTAGAGGAGCTGGACGCAAGTGCTGCCAGTCGCATTGACCCAGAAAATGGCCGCCGAATTGTTAGGGCCCTCGAGATTGTCACACTTACCGGCGAACCATTTGCTGCTGCTTTGCCAGATGAGATTGAGTCCTGGCAAGAGGTTGTTGAAATTGGCTTACGAATGGATCGCGAGATACTTGTTGCCAAGTTAGCCGAGCGAGTGCGGGAGATGTGGAGCAGGGGAATGGTTGAAGAAACCGAAGCTTTGATTTCCAAGGGACTGCGTGAATCGGTTACCGCCGGTTACGCGATTGGCTATGCACAGGCTCTGGCGCAATTGGATGGCGAGCTAAGCCAAGAGCAGGCTATTGAATCAACCACCAAGTTGACACAAAAATATGCCAGACGCCAGATGTCTTGGTTCAAGCGTGACACCCGAATCAACTGGCTCGACGCCCTTGATCCGGAGGTAACCAGTTCGGCTATTGCTCTGGTTCGGAAGCGCGGCCTCTTTGCTTCTCGCCCGTAGGCTTGGAGTATGACAAGTATTGCCTTCACCAAGGGTCACGGCACCGGAAACGATTTCGTGCTGGTTTTAGATGCTGAAGGTGAGCTATCTCTTAGTTCAAAACAAATAGCCAAGATCTGCGACAGACGCTTTGGCATTGGTGCTGATGGATTCATCAGGGTCGTGAAGTCAGCAAAGCTTCCAGAAGGCCAAGAGATTCTTGCAGTTGAACCGACGGCCATTTGGTTCATGGACTACTACAACGCCGATGGCAGTGCCGCTGAGATGTGCGGCAATGGCATTCGGGTTTTTGCCAGGTACTTACTAGATCGCGGACTCGCCAAAATCGAAGGCGGCTCCACTCTCGCTGTTGGCACCAGATCAGGTGTTAAAGATCTAACTCAAGGCTCCAATGGGTTTGCAGTTGACCTCGGCAGATGGAAGCTCACAAATGAGTTCACCGTTGAAGCTAAAGGTATTGAAGTTGCCAGACCTGGTCAAGGCATTGAGATTGGTAACCCCCATGTTGTGGTCGCCCTATCCAGTGATGCAGAGCTGAAGCAACTAAAGCTTTTTGAGGCTCCAGTTGTTGAACCAGCTCCAGTAAATGGAGCTAACGTGGAGTTTGTAGTTCCAAATGAACCGATGATCAAAGATGGCGTTGGTTACTTTTCCTTTAGAGTCCACGAACGCGGGGTTGGAGAGACACTCTCGTGTGGCACTGGTATCGCAGCAGCTGCTCTAGCAACCAGGTTCTGGGCAGGAGCTTCCGCTCCTAATCAGTGGCAGGTGCAGGCTTTGGGTGGGGTGGTTGCGGTTCGTATGTTTGCAACTGAAGACGGTGAGCATGTATCCATCAGTGGACCTGCGGAACTTACCTTTGATGGCGAGATAGATCTCGCAAGCCTTTAGGCGGTTCGTAGCACTTTTATGACTCGGTAAGTCTTGACTGAGGTTAGCCTCGAGACCTCGTAGCCATCAACCAGTGTTTCGGTCAGCCATTTCTGAAGGGAATCAGAGCCAAGGTTCTTTTGAACTACCAAATATGCAGAGGCATTTTTCTCCAAGCGAGGAAGCCACGAAAGAAGCAGCTCGTGCAGCTCCTTCTTTCCGATTCGAATCGGCGGGTTCGACCAAATTCCAGAGAAGCTGATCTCTTTTGGAACCGAATCTGGTGTGGCGGTTTGAATGTTCTCAAGCCCAACGATTTTGGCGTTTTCGGCAGTTAGTTCGAGCGAGCGATTGTTTACATCTACCGCCCACACTTTGGCCTTGGGGCTGTGCTTGGCAAGGTTTAGGGCGATAGGCCCCCAGCCGCAACCTAAATCCAGAATGTTGCCGTCCTTGGGAGCTACTTCCAGGTGGTCTATAAGAACTGAGGTTCCAACATCGAGGCGCAGGGGAGAGAAAGTTCCAGAGGCTGTGCTTACTTTGAAAACCTCACCAGCAACATCGAGCTCAATTTGCTTGGGCTGGTATTCGCTTTTAGGTTCCTGGGAAAAGTAGTGATCCGAGGACATGGCTTCAATTTATCCCAATTCTGATTACTAGTGTTAGT
>JBIIQS010000103.1:0-3518 GCA_044341965.1 Rhodoluna sp. | reverse complement strand
GAAGCCTGGATGATCTCGATGAGGTACGAAAAGCAGTAAAAATCCCTGTCTTACGCAAGGACTTCATCGCGAACGAGTATCAGGTACTTGAGGCTCGCGCTCACGGCGCGGACCTGGTGCTTTTGATCGTTGCTGGCTTGGACCAAAAGACACTTTCGAGGCTTAAGGCATTCACCGAGCAGCTAGGCATGTCAGCCCTTGTTGAAACTCACTCAGAGCAAGAAGTGCTTCGTGCATGCGAGGTTGAATCGAGACTTATTGGAATCAATGCCAGGGATCTTGAAACATTCGAAACCGACCGATCCCTGTTTGGCCGATTGGCTTCAATGGTTCCAGATAGATCAATCAAGATTGCGGAATCAGCTGTTCGCAGCGTTGCTGATGTTGAAGAATATGCCTCCTTCGGTGCCGACTGCGTTCTGGTAGGGCAGGCTCTAGTAACCGGTGACGCGTCAGAACTTGTTAGCTCTTTCAGCAAAGTGAAGAAGTCGTAGGCTTATTAGATGTCGGATAAGCTTGCAGATCAAGTCGGACCATATTTTGGTGAGTTTGGTGGAAGATTTGTTCCTGAATCCCTAATTGCTGCCTTAGATGAGCTTGATCTAACTTACCAAGTTGCCAAGAGTGATCCTTCGTTTGTTGAAGAGTTGGCGCACCTGCACAAAACCTATACGGGACGCCCCTCCATCATTACCGAGGCACCGAAGTATGCAGCCACCATCGGCGACATTCGAGTATTTCTCAAGCGCGAAGACTTAAATCACACCGGTTCACACAAGATCAATAACGTTCTAGGTCAAGCATTACTTGCCAAGAGAATGGGTAAGCAAAGAATTATCGCCGAAACAGGTGCTGGCCAGCACGGTGTTGCCAGTGCAACTGCGGCAGCACTACTTGGGCTTGATTGCGTTGTCTACATGGGTGAAGTGGACACTGTTAGGCAGTCACTTAATGTCGCCCGAATGCGACTTCTTGGCGCGGAGGTTGTTGCCGTGAAGACCGGAAGCAGAACACTAAAAGACGCGATCAACGAAGCCCTTCGTGACTGGGTAGCGAACGTAGCCAGCACGCATTACCTTTTGGGAACAGTTGCTGGCCCCCACCCGTTCCCAACTATGGTTCGCGACTTTCATTCCGTTATTGGCATCGAGGCCAGGCAACAGATGCTTGATGAGTCTGGCTCACTTCCAGACGTAGTTGTGGCTTGTGTCGGCGGTGGCTCAAATGCAATCGGTATTTTTCATGCTTTTTTAGATGATGACGTTCGACTGGTGGGGATGGAAGCTGCCGGTGATGGGGTAGCAACCGGAAGGCACGCGGCTACGCTAAGCGCCGGTCGACCTGGTGTGTTGCACGGTGCGATGAGCTACCTGTTGCAAGACGAAGATGGTCAAACTCTGGAATCACATTCGATATCTGCTGGTCTTGATTACCCAGGCGTTGGCCCAGAGCATTCTTGGTTGAAAGACATCGGTAGAGCCGAGTATATCCCAGTAACTGATTCGGAAGCTATGGAGGCTCTTAGAACTCTAAGTAAAACCGAGGGGATAATCCCTGCAATAGAGACCGCTCATGCACTTGCTGGTATTTCGCAATTGATGCCAACCCTGAAGCCAGGCAGCAAGGTGCTTGTGAACCTAAGTGGCCGCGGCGATAAGGATATGGAAACAGCCGCCAAGTACTTTGGATTGGTCTAGATGAGTAGAACTGAAGAAACTCTTCTGAAAAACAAGCAAAGTGGCGGCTCTTTGATTGGGTACTTCCCACTTGGGTACCCAAACCTTGATGCTTCCATTGAGGCAGCAGTTGCAATGTGTGAATCCGGGGTAGACGTTCTTGAGTTGGGAATTCCATATAGCGATCCGGTCATGGACGGTTTAGTTATTCAAAAGGCAACTGAAGAAGCCCTCGAGAATGGCTTTCGACTATGTGACGCCTTTGAAGCAATCAAGAAGATCACTTCGAGAGTCAAGGCTCCTGTCTTGGTCATGACTTACTGGAACCCAGTTCTTGCTTACGGAGTGGAGCGGTTTGCTTCCGATCTTGCCGACTCTGGTGCTGCCGGAGCGATCACACCTGACTTGATACCAGATGAGGCAGCCAAGTGGATTGCCGCTACCGATTCACACAATCTTGATCGGGTGTTTCTTGCGACCCCATCTTCGAGTGATTCGAGGGTTGGCAATGCAAGCGAGTTATCACGTGGTTTTGTGTATGCGGTTTCTACGATGGGTATCACTGGCGCGCGGGAGGACTTAGATGCTAAGGCCAAGGAAGTTGTTTCGAGAGTGCGCGGCAACGCGCCAAAATCTCTCACCGCGGTTGGAATTGGTATCTCAACAGAGGATCAAGTTAGGCAGGTTAACAGCTATGCAGACGGGGCTATCGTCGGTTCCGCGTTCATAGCCGCCTACGCCAGCTTAGGAATCAATGGCCTAACGGCTAAAGTTAGAGAATTAGCAAAAGGAAAGAGCTGAGATGAACCTGTTCCAAATTTTCACATCAATCCCGTCACCGGATGTTAGCTACATTGAGCTTGGTCCTCTTAGGATTCATTTCTACGCGCTGTTTATTCTCACCGGAATCATTCTTGCCCTTCTACTTACCGAGTCCAGGCTCAAGGCGAGGGGAGTAGAAGCTGGTGTGGCATTAGATGTTTCTTTTTGGGCGATTCCGTTTGGAATTCTTGGTGGAAGATTCTTCCACGTGATCACTCATCCAAATGATTACTTCTATGAAGGTGCCGACCTGCTTGCACCTTTTCGAATCTGGGAGGGTGGATTGGCAATCTATGGAGCATTACTGTTTGGCGCAGTTGGTGCTTTCATTGGATCTAGAAAGTCTGGAATCAAATTCACTTCATATTTGGACGCAGTAGCTCCTGGTATTTTGCTTGCACAAGCAATCGGTCGCTGGGGTAATTACTTCAACAATGAGCTTTTTGGACTCCCGACTGACCTCCCATGGGGTCTTGAGATTCCAAGCAGCAACCCTGCTTACCCAGCTGGTTTGCCAGAGGGAGTTTTGTTTCATCCAACATTTCTGTATGAATCAATCTGGTCTCTAATTGGAGTTGCAATACTTCTGGCCGCAGACAGGAGATTCAACCTGCGCTGGGGCAGAATGATTGGGCTTTACCTCATCTACTACTCGGTAGGAAGGATATGGGTCGAAGCAATTCGCATAGACCCTAGCGAAATTATTCTTGGCCTACGCATCAACATTTGGTCGGCCATTGCTGGCATTGTCGTAGGTCTCGCTGTAATGGTCATCTCCCACCGAAGACACACTGGTCTTGAGCTCACCGCCTATCTTGCAGGCCGCGAGCCAAAAGGCAAAGAAGACCCGGCTGGAGAGCCAGAGGATAAGCTAGTATCTGAGAAGTAGCCCAACAAGGCTAATTTGGCATCACAAGTGCCTGGTTCCAGTTTTTTGAACTGTTTTGCGGGCCAGCGTTGTCCCTTCAATATTTTGAATGGAGACAACGCGCAATGCCGATATCACCCTTTGAGCGATTT
>JBIIQS010000102.1:0-3519 GCA_044341965.1 Rhodoluna sp. | reverse complement strand
AGCATGTGGCGGTATGTATACCGCTAACACCATGGCCTCAATTGCTGAAGCCATCGGAATGAGCCTTCCAGGATCTGCTGCCCCTCCTTCTGCTGACCGCAGAAGAGATTCTTGGGCCGAGCGAAGCGGTGAAGCAGTAGTAAACCTAATTGCCAAAGGAATTACCGCAAGACAGATCATGACCAAGAAGGCATTTGAAAATGCCATCTCAGTTTTGATGGCCTTCGGTGGTTCCACCAACGCCATACTTCATTTGCTTGCAATTGCTAGAGAAGCCGAAGTTGATTTAACCCTGGATGATTTCAACGTGATAGCTGACAGAGTTCCTCACCTTGGAGATCTAAAACCTTTCGGTCAATACGTTATGAACGACGTCGACAAGGTTGGCGGAGTTCCTGTTTTGATGAAAGCACTTTTGGATGCGGGACTATTGCACGGTGACGTGTTGACCGTGACCGGTAAGACCATGGCCGAAAACCTTGAGGGAATTAACCCACCTGATCCAGATGGCAAGATAATCCGCGCGATGAACAACCCAATTCACAAAACTGGTGGAATCTCGATCCTTAAGGGATCTCTGGCTCCCGAAGGAGCGGTAGTCAAGACCGCAGGCTTTGACCTCACTGAATTTTCTGGCCCAGCCAGAGTCTTTGAACGTGAGGCTCCAGCTATGGAGGCTCTAACCAAGGGTGAGATCAAGGCTGGCGATGTGGTTGTAATCCGCTACGAGGGACCTAAGGGTGGACCTGGAATGCGCGAGATGCTGGCTTTGACGGGCGCAATTAAGGGTGCCGGCCTGGGTAAAGATGTTCTACTATTGACAGACGGACGATTCTCAGGCGGCACAACCGGCCTTTGTATCGGACATATTGCTCCAGAGGCGGCCGATGGTGGCCCAATTGCTCTGGTTCGCGATGGAGACTTGATTCGAGTCGACATCGCAGCTCGCTCGCTGGAACTACTCGTTGATGCGCAAGAGCTGGAGACCAGGAGAAAAGCCTGGACTCCACTTCCACCCCGCTATACCCGAGGCGTACTCGCGAAGTATTTGAAGCTGGTGCACTCTTCTTCGGAAGGTGCCTACTGCGGATAGTCGCGGATCACTTGGTTCAAACGAGCTATTAGGGGCTTTGCTCCGAACAGCAATTAGAGCAGTCAAAGGAATGTGTCGAGATGTCAACTGAGGTTCTTTCAGGGGCCCAAGCCATTGTGCGCTCGCTAGAGCTACTTGGCATAGACACCATTTTTGGTCTGCCAGGTGGAGCAATCTTGCCCACCTATGACCCACTTATGGACTCCAAGAAAATTCGCCATATCCTGGTTCGCCACGAACAAGGTGCCGGGCACGCAGCTGAAGGCTACGCCTCAGCTTCGGGAAAGCTTGGCGTTTGTATTGCCACCTCAGGTCCTGGAGCTACCAACTTAGTCACCGCAATTGCTGATGCCTATATGGACTCCGTACCACTTCTTGCAATCACCGGTCAGGTCGCATCGACTCATATTGGGACTGATGCTTTCCAGGAAGCGGACATTGTTGGAATCACAATGCCAATTACCAAACACAGCTACCTGGTTACCAAAGCCGAAGATATCCCAGGTGTGATTGCAGCTGCGGTTCAAATTGCAACTACCGGAAGACCTGGACCCGTTCTAGTCGACGTAGCCAAAGATGCTCAGAACCAGAAGTTTGATTTTTCCTGGCCACCAAAGATTGATCTACCTGGATATAACCCAGTAACCAAGGCGCGCGGCAAGCAAGTTGCCGCAGCAGCTGATTTGATCATGAAATCCAAAAAGCCAGTGCTTTACATCGGTGGCGGATCCATCCGTGCTGGCGCTAGTCCAGAGCTTCTAAAGATTGCGGCTTTGACCGGTGCACCAGCAGTAACAACCCTGATGGCCAGGGGAGCCCTGCCTGATTCTCACCCGCAAAACCTTGGAATGCCAGGCATGCACGGGACCGTTCCTGCGGTTACCGCCCTTCAAAAATCAGACCTTTTGATTACCCTTGGCGCCAGATTCGATGACCGGGTAACGGGCGATGTGAAGAGCTTCGCTAAAGAGGCCAAGGTCATTCACATCGACATTGACCCGGCTGAAATTGGCAAGATCCGCTTCGCTGATGTCCCAATCGTGGGAGATCTCAAAGAAGTACTTGTTGAGCTAAACGCCGAGCTAGAGCAAAGAAACAAAAAGCCAGACCTAGCCGACTGGTGGAAATTCATCGAAGGACTAAGAACTCGCTACCCACTTGGATACACCGAACCAGAAGATGGCATGCTGTCTCCGCAGTATGTGATTTCCCGCATCGGCGAAATCTCTGGACCAGAGGCTGTCTTTGCTGCCGGTGTTGGCCAGCACCAGATGTGGTCTGCTCAGTTCATCAAATACGAAAGACCAAACAGCTGGCTCAATTCCGGTGGAGCAGGAACCATGGGTTACTCGGTTCCAGCAGCCATGGGTGCCAAGGTTGCTCAGCCAGAGCGTTTGGTTTGGGCTATCGATGGCGATGGCTGTTTCCAGATGACCAACCAGGAACTTGCTACCTGCACAATAAATAAGATTCCAATCAAAGTTGCAGTTATCAATAACTCTTCTCTTGGAATGGTGAGACAGTGGCAGTCGCTGTTTTACAACAGCCGCTACTCCAACACCGACCTACACACCGGATCAGACTCACTGATGATTCCAGATTTTGTAAAGCTAGCTGATGCCTATGGATGCCTTGGCATCAGGGTAGAAAAGAAAGAAGACGTCGACGCGGCCATCAAGCTAGCTATCGAAACTAATGACCGTCCGGTTGTAATTGACTTTGTAGTTGGTAAAGACGCCATGGTTTGGCCAATGGTTCCAGCAGGATTGTCTAACGACGAGGTTCAGTTTGCCAAGGACGCAGCACCGGTATGGGACGGTGAGGAGTAAAGATGTCTAGACACGTGCTCTCCCTCTTGGTTGAAGACAAGCCAGGACTTCTTACCCGCGTAGCGGGTTTGTTTGCGAGAAGAGGCTTCAACATTGAGTCCCTAGCCGTAGGAACCAGCGAAGTAGAGGGTCTTTCCAGAATCACCGTGGTGGTCCAGGTAGAAGGCCACGCTCTAGAGCAGGTAACCAAGCAGCTAAACAAATTGATTAACGTAATCAAGGTTGTTGAGCTAGAGCCAGAACAAGCGGTGCAGCGAGATCACATTCTGGTCAAGGTCAAAACCGATGCCACCAACCGCTCTCAGGTTCTAGAGGCAGCCGATCTGTTCCGTGCGAGAGTAATCGATGTGGTGTCTGACACCTTGATTATTGAAATCACTGGAGACTCTTCCAAGTGCCAAGCCTTTATCAACGTGCTTGAGCCATTTGGAGTCAAAGAGTTAGTTCAGTCTGGAATCTTGGCCATGGGTCGAGGCTCTAAGTCAATTAGCGACAACGTTTCGAAGTAATACCAAGATTTTCAAAACTGTAATCAACCAAATAAAGGAGAAATAACATGGCAGAGATCTTTTACGACAAGGATGCCGATCTAGCAAT
>JBIIQS010000101.1:0-3520 GCA_044341965.1 Rhodoluna sp. | reverse complement strand
TGAAGCAGCTGGAACCGAGAGAGTTGCAACAGCAACAATCACCAAACCAGCAACGCTCGCCTGCCGGAGCCTGGGAAGGTTCGAGCGAAGCCATGCGCTTACCATCAAGATCAGCAGACCGCTCAGGAGTGTGGCGGATAAACCAGTAACCCAGGGAAAGTAAACAATGGGAAGCCCTGCAAAAAAGATTGCAACGATTTCAATCAAGAACGTTCCAAGTGACGCCAACCAAGTAATCGGTCCAACAAGCCATGGGGCTATGGGGGTTAGAGTAACTGCCAAGATTCCTAACACCGTGACCGGTGCAACCATGGGGCCTGCCAGTAGGTTTGCGAAAACGGAATAGGTCGGCAATCCAGGTTGCAATTGCAGCAGCAACGGCAAGCACAGTAGCTGTGCGGACATGGTTACCGCCAAACCAAGAGCTAAGGGCAGTGGCATCTTGACGGATAGTTTTTCTGTCATTGCCGGAGCAAGTAACAAGATTCCAGATGTTGCCAAAACAGACAAACCGAAGCCGTATTCCACAGCTAGCCACGGATCTGCAATTAGCAAAACTATTGCCGCGATAGCAAGGGCATTAAGGGCCCAGGTTCTTCTCCCCAAAGCCACCATTACGATAACGCTCGCGGTCATAACCGCCGCTCTAAGAACACTCGGGTCTGGGCCCACCAACAACACGTAACCAACCAGTGAGGTCAAAGACACCACTGTTCTGCCAGTTCTCCCAAGCCGTAGTCGAACACAAATCAGATAAACCATTCCGACCACAATCGCGCAGTTCGCTCCAGACACTGCTACAAGATGCGTAAGTGAAACCGAACGCATCTGCTCTTCAAGTTCCTCACTTAGATCAGCAATTTCTCCCATGGCAAGTCCAGCAACCAAGACTTTGGAATCGGGTGTCACGCCGGACAATAGAGCTACGTAGTTAGACCTCAAGTCATTGAAAAATGCCAGTTGCCCCAAAGGCTCCGAAAGAATAGTGATTTCGCCCGTGGGTTTCAATAAAAAAGCGTCTCTGGCATTTCTGCCTGCTTCTTCGAAGCCTGCGTCAAATTCGATGATGTTGCCACGAACCAGATGGGCTTCTGAGTAAATCAGGTACCCCCTGCCAGACACTGACTCTTCATTTATCTCTTGCAGTCTTACCGCCACCCCGAAGATTGGGTTGTTTCCAAAATCAGTAGAGATCGCCTTGGGCCGATTAAGCACCTCGGCAACCACTAGGGCCTTTGCGTTCTTGGAAGAGTACTCAACTAACCAATCAGGCTTGTTGATCTGCGATTGAAGCCAAAAGGAAAGACCAGACATAACTAGGGCAGCTCCAAGCAGAGCAACTAGTGCTCTCTTGCGATCAGGTAAGGCCACCGTGCTCGCAAACAGAAAAACACCAAAAATAAGTAAGAGCCAGCTAGGAATCTCGTTCACGGTCGCAACTAGCGCAAGTAACCCCCACAACACAACCGCTACAACACTGAGGGTCAAAGGGTAACCAGATCAATTACTCCGGAAAGCAAACTTTCGCCAATACCGCTTACCTTAAGGAGGTCCTGGACGGATTTGAATCCACCATTAGCTTCACGCCAAGCAATTATTCGCCCCGCTAATGCAGGACCAACACCCGGCAACTCTTCTAGTTCTTTATCACCGGCTCGGTTCAAACTAACTAGTCCAGTTGAAGTCTTCCCGGCAGCTTCACCTTCTTGGGAAATAGAAAACACCACAATCTGCTCACCATCGGTGAGCTCCCTGGCTAGATTTACGCTCGCGTTGTCTGCATCTTCAGTGAGGCCACCAGCAGCAAAAACAGCGTCAACAAGCCTTGCCCCGATTGGTAATTGATACATTCCAGGAGATTGGACTTCACCAACGACATGAACATACAAAAACTGCTGGCTCACTTCGTTCACAGTTTCATCAGCGCTAACGGAGAACTCACCGGTCGGTGGCTCTGGTCTATTTACTGCAACTAAAACCAGAGACGCCACGGCAACCACGCCAGCGAGGGCAATAAGTAGCTGCTTAGAAACCTTTTGATCGCCAGAGAGTGCGGCTATAACTTGATTTTTTAGCCAATCCATGAAGCTCAAGGCTAGATAGCGAAGCTACCGTATGAGCTGTCGGTATGGAATCTGTGTAAAACCTAAGCGGTTGCGATATTGACAAGCTTTGGAGCTCGAACAATTACGTTCTTGATGCTCTTGCCTTCAAGCGCCTTTTTCACAACATCAGACCTCATAGCTAGCGCCTCAAGCTCCTCAGCTGTAATCTCAGGCGAAACTTCGAACTTGTCCCGAAGCTTGCCATCGATTTGTACAACCGCGGTCAAGCTGGTTTGAACCAAAAGCTCTGGAATTGGCTTAGCAAATCCTGCTAGGGCAACAGCTGGTTTGTGACCCAGCGCTTGCCACATATCCTCTGCGGTGTATGGGGCAAACAGGCTAAGAGCTTTGGCGACGGTCTCGGCTGCTTCTCGAACAGCAGGGTCCTTAGGCCCAGGCTTACCGTCGATTGCTTTACGCAAAGCGTTTACCAATTCCATAACCTTGGCAACTCCCACGTTGAACTTGAAAGATTCGATCTGCTCCGGGAACTGTTGCAAGAAAAGATGCGTGGCTCTTCGAAGTTCTATATCTCCGGTGCCATAATCCACTCCAGGTTCTGAGTCAACTTCATTGGCACATCTCCACGCACGAGCTAGGAACTTTGAGCTGGCAGCAGGTGAAACATCAGCCCAGTCAATGTCATCTTCTGGAGGCCCTGCAAATGCCATGGTGAGGCGAACTGCATCTACGCCGTGTTCGTCGAGCTGCTCAGAAAGACGAACCAGGTTTCCACGAGATTTACTCATCGCAGAGCCATTCATTTGAACCATGCCCTGGTTTAGCAATCTGGTAAACGGTTCTTCAAAATCTAGATGGCCTAGGTCATGCAGTGCCTTGGTGAAAAAACGTGCATACAAAAGGTGCAAGATAGCGTGAGTTACTCCTCCCACATACTGATCAACCGGTGCCCACTGCTTAGTCTCTGATTTAGAAAAAGCTTCAGTATCGGAATCTGGCGATAAGAATCTTAGGAAGTACCAAGAAGAGTCAACAAAGGTATCCATGGTGTCTGTGTCGCGCTTGGCGGGACCGGCACACTTAGGGCAGGGAACATTCACCCAGTCGGTTGCTGCTCCAAGCGGTGAGGTGCCCTTAGGAGACAGATCCAAGCCTTTGGAATCTGGAAGCTTTATCGGAAGCTCAGATTCAGGAACTGGAACTTCGCCACAAGTGTCGCAGTAAACAATAGGAAACGGAGTTCCCCAGTAGCGCTGCCTGGAGATCAACCAGTCTCGCAAGCGGAAATTCTTTGCGGTTTTTCCTTTTTCTGCGGATTCAAGTGTTGCCGTGATCTTCTTGATGGCCTCAGCCTTGTTCAATCCGTTGAGCTCTCCAGAGTTCACCAAGACTCCATCGCCGGTAGTTGCTATTCCAGACTCGGAAGGAGCTGGCTCTCCGGTATCAACAACGAC
>JBIIQS010000100.1:0-3529 GCA_044341965.1 Rhodoluna sp. | reverse complement strand
GCCATCGTCATTACAGATTCAAAAGCCCCAAGGCAACACTTTCTTGTCTTTACTGCGGCAGGGGATTCAATCCACGAAATGTTATTTCGTGGACCAAGCGCGCAGCTTAGTTAGCTTGAAAATAATTAATTACTACCAAGCTAATTAGCGCACCGGCTGCAAAGTTCAGCCAAATGAACTTCTTCCAACCACCATTAGCTCTTTCGCAATCCTCATCTGTGATGTTCAGATACGGCGAGATGATAACTAGGTAGGGCACCACAGCAAGCGATGCCACCACTCCGTGCCAACCGATTGTCATGATTACCAAGGCAGAGAGCAAGTAAAGCGCGAAGGCAAAACGAACCGTGCTCCTAGCTCCAATTTGAGTGGCAACAGATTTGATGCCGGCTTCTCTATCGGCCCGAACATCCTGGACGGCGCCAAAAGCGTGGCTTGCCATACCCCAGCCCATAAAGGCTGCAATCACTGCAATTACCTTGGGATCCGCAATTGTTGACCCAGCTAGGACAAGCCCATAAACCATGGGTCCAACAAAGTGAACAGCGGATGTGAAGGAATCAAGGAAGGGGCGCTCCTTAAACCGAAGCTTTGGAACCGAGTAAGCGAGCACTGCAATCAAGGTAACTAGCAACCAAAAATCAGCAGCATCGGACCCTACAAAAAGCAAATACACAACAAAAACTGCCGCAAAGCCAATCGAGGACCAGATAGTTGTTTTGTGATACTTGGGATCCAATAGCGCACCTTCAATGCCACCCTTGCGGGGATTTCGAAGATCGCTTTCGTAGTCAAAGACATCGTTGATTCCATACATCAAGAAGTTGTATGGAATCAGAAAGAAGAGGCTGCCAATTACAAGAGTGAGATCAATCTGCTCAGCGACAAAAAGGTAAGCCGCAAAAAAGGGAAAAGCTGTGTTCACCCAAGAAACCGGTCTTGAGCTCCAAAAAAGAGAAGTTAACGCTTTCACTTTTTGACTCTACTACCGAGCCACCACCAGGTGAGTGGAATCAGAAGTGCTGCAACTAGTGTGTATGCGAAATCTTCAATAGGCGCAAAGCCGATAAACACACCAGAGAGCAAAGCGGGGTCATAAGCTACGACACCTGACCCAACGATGAAGTTATCGAATACTGCCGTCATCAACATAAGAGCTACGAGCGTGTAGCAAATGGTGCCCCAATGAACTAACCAGCGATACGCAAACAAGACCACCAAGACGGGGAGTATAAATATTAGATTCAGCAGCGCGTAACTCATCTTCCACCTGACTCTCTTGCAGTCAGAGTCTTTTGCACCCAGGTGAAAACAATTAGTGTGCTGTAGCAAAGCAAGCCTAGAAATAACAGCTCTTCGATTGGAAACTCAGGGAATACCTGAATACCTGTCAGCAAAGTGTTCTCACCGCGGAAGAAGATTCCCGAAGCGATGCCGGCTATGTCCCAAGCCAGGAAAACTATGTAGGCAGGGACCATGGATAAAAGTGAGCGCTTGGCATCCACTGTGAAGGCTAGTTTGTGGGTGCGATCCAGTAGGTATAGACCAACTAGAGAAAGAATCAGAATTGCAAGATAACTTCCTGGAGGAAGCATCAGCGAAGTCCCTTCCAACCGCCCTCGGAAACAGCAGTTAGCTCTTTCTCGATAGGCCCGTTGGATTTGTCGTCAACCAAGTACTTGTAAACAAGCTCGGCTCCAATAAGGCACATCGGCAGACCAATTCCTGGAATGGTGTTGTGACCGGCATAAAAGAGGTTCTTAATCTTCTTGCTGCGGTTTTTGGGTCTAAAGAATGCACTTTGCTGCAGGGTGTGAGCCATTCCCAGAGCGGTACCTGACCAAGCGTTTAGTTCACTAACGAAATCTCTTGGTCCATAGGTGCGCTTCAAGACAATGCGCTCAGCTAAGTCTGGAATCTCGCACCAGTCACTAATTTGCTTGATGATCTCATCGGCAGCTTTCTCGAACTTCTCATCGCCAGAACCACCAATGCTTGGGTCCGCTGCGATTGGAACCAATACAAATAGGTTTTCATATCCTGCGGGAGCTACCGAGTCATCAGTTTTACTTGGGGCGCAGATGTACAAAGAGGCAGGGGATGGAACTTTTCGGTTTCCATCTGCTTTATGAAAAACCTCAGCAAAGTTCTTGCTCCAGTTATCGGTATACAAAAGCGTGTGGTGATCAAGCTGTGGGATCTTGCCCTTGACGCCTAAGTAGAGCAACATTGCTGAAGGACCAGGAACTTTGTTGCTCCAGAACTTCTCTGGGAAGGTTTGGTATTTCTCCTCAATGAGCTTGGTCTCAACGTGGTGCAAATCAGCAGTCCCAACAACTACGTCGGCATCAAACTTTGCTCCACCGACAACGACACCTGTTGCAAGACCTTGGCCATTGACCTCAATCTTGCTCACTGGTGAATTAGTTTTGATTACAACTCCGTGCTGCTTGGCAACACGCTCGATGGCTTCGATAACTGAGTAAAGACCACCCATTGGGTAGTAAACACCGACGTTTAGATCCACGTGCGTCATCAGGTGATACATGCTCGGGGTGTCATAGGGAGAAGCTCCCAAGAAAACAGCTGGGAAGTTCAGGATCTTCTTGAGGCGCTCGTCTTTTACGTACTTGCCGCTGAAGTCATACAAAGAAGTCACCAGGTGCTTGGCAAAGGTAACCGCGCGGGAAAGGACCTCACGGTTAGTGAAGTTAGAGATGTTTTGGAAGTTTGTATACAAAAAGTGCTTTATTGAAAGCTCGTAGGTGTCCTTGGAAGAATCTAGGTATTCCTGTAGTTTCTTGCCAGATCCTGGCTCAATAGATTCAAAAAGCTCTTTGTTCTTGTCAAGGTCCTCAACGATCATCAGCTTGTCGTTTTTGCCTTCATTTCTGGTCTGATAGGCAGGGTCTAGGCGAACTAGGTCTAGCTCTTTCGCAGAGGTCGTTCCCATTAGCTTGAAAAACTGATCAAAGGCATCAGGCATCAGGTACCAAGAAGGACCCATGTCAAACTTGAAGCCATCTTTTTCCCAAACGTAGGCTCTTCCGCCTACCTTTTCGCGGGCCTCAAACAAAGTTACTTTCATTCCGGCCTTAGCCAGGAGGGCAGCTGAGGCTAGTCCTGCAATTCCACCACCGATTACTACCGCGGTCTTTTGGCTCACTTAGGAACGACTCCAATGATTGCTTTCAAAACAATCAAGAGTTTGACTGAGTTTGGAACAGAGATTCTTGCCTCAAGCATTTGAGCAGCTGGAGTTTTTTCAATACAGTTAGCAAGCTCGGTAAAGAGCATCTGCGCTGCAGCAACCGCTGGCCTGGAAGTCTTCGGGAGCATCTTGAGTCCAATTGCTGCGCTTTTTAGATCAGCACGGATATCGGCAAGGAGCTCTGCCTTCTGAGCTTCATTGAAGCTTTGAACGTTCACATCCGGGAAGTAACTTCTACCTAGCTTCTTGAAATCAGCTGCTAGATCCCGCAAGAAATTGACCTTCTGGAATGCAGCTCCCAGTGCTCTGGCGCTAGTG
>JBIIQS010000099.1:0-3541 GCA_044341965.1 Rhodoluna sp. | reverse complement strand
AAAAGCGTCGCAAGCGTATGTCTAAGAAGAAGCACCGCAAGCTACTTCGCAAGACTCGCCACCAGCGTCGCAATAAGAAGTAACCGCGCTATTCGCGGTTAGCTTTTAGTTCCCGCTTCTTGAAATCGTAAATCGGCCAATCTGCTGCCTTGGCGTATCTCGTCAAAATCTTGTCTGGGTTAACTGCAACCGGATGTCCAACGGCAGTTAGCATCGGAAGATCGTTTTGTGAATCGCTGTAGGCATAAGAGCGTTTCAAGCTCAAGTTTCTATCTTTAGCAAGGGCCTTTAGGGCCTTTCTCTTCTCGGCACCGTGAATAGGTTTCCCAACCAATTTCCCAGTGAGAATTCCGTTCTTTCTCTCCACCTTGGTACCGATGGCACCAGTGAGACCAAGCTCGTGAGCGATCACGTCGCCTAGCTCCTGGGGAGCTGCGGTAACCAACCAAACTTCCCTTCCCTGCTTGATGTGGTCTTTAGCAAGCCTTACGGTTTCTGGCCAAAGCTTGAGCTTGATGTGCTTCTCGTAAACCTCATCAACGAGCTCTTGAAGATCCGAAACTCTTTGCCCTTCAACAAGGGACAAGGCTCGATCCTTTAGGGCACTTAGCTTGGTGTTGTTTTCACCTTTCCAGATGAATACAAATTGGTGCCAGGCAAAGCGCCAAAAGTCTTTTCTACTGAAGAACTTTCTTTCAAAAGCAGATTTACCAAATAGAAAGCTGCTTGAACCGCGCAAGATGGTGTTGTCGACATCAAAGAAAGCAGCAGCTAGCTTGGACTGCTCTTTCTTGGCGGATTTAGCTTTATTGGACACCCGCTAAGTTTAACCTGTGGCTACAGTAATTTCTCTCCAGCTTTTGACCAAACCGGGCTGTCATCTTTGTGATGAGGCCAGGATGGTTGTAGAAACGGTAGTTTCACAGTTTCGAAGCGTTCACGCTGGTGTAGCTGCCAACATTCAGGTTCAAATTGATGAAATCAACATCTTGGAAGATCTAGAACTTTTGAATCTCTATGGCGAGGAGATACCCGTTTTGCAAATCAATGGAAAAACCCATGGTTACTGGCGAATCGATCCAATTCGACTGCTCGCAGCGCTCGAGGAAACTGTTAGTTAGGGCTCTAATCGGTTCGGTCCACGGAACAAGAAACCAACTTCACGAATACTTGGCTGATGCAACATCAGCATGATTACGCGAAGCAATCCCATTCCAAAGCCACCGTGGGTTGGAGCACCGTAACGGAAAAAGTCGATGTAAGTTTTTAGGCCTTCTGGGTCAAGCCCTTTTTGTTTAGCTTGCTCGATAAGAACATCAACGCGGTGCTCACGCTGGGCACCGGTTGTGATTTCTGTTCCACGCCAGATCAAGTCATAGCTCTTGGTGAGCTCGTGGTTTCCCTCGTGTCTCATGTGGTAGAACGGACGAACCGTGGATGGGTAGTCAGTTAGAAAAACAAACTCGTGGTTGAAAGTTTCGGCAACATGAGCCGCGATTTGTCTTTCACCTTCTGGGTCCATGTCGCCACCGCGAACTACCTCATGACCGCGGGCTTTCACGATCTCCACAGCTTCTTGAAGTGGGATTCTTGGGAAAGGCCTACTTGGAACAACAACTTCGATATCAAATAGTCGCTTAATTTCCTCGCCATGTGATTCCTTGACTGCAGATATTGCAGCGACCATGAGCTCTTCTTGAATGTTCATTATGTCTTCGTGGGACTCAATCCAAGAAACTTCCATGTCGATTGATGTGAACTCAGTGGCGTGACGAGAGGTAAAGGATGGGTCCGCTCTGAACACCGGGCCAATTTCGAAGATTCTTCCAAGCCCTGCCATCATGGCCATCTGCTTATAAAACTGTGGTGATTGGGCCAGGTACGCGAAACCCTCAAAGTACTCGAGCTTGAATAGCTCTGCGTTGGACTCCGAAGCTGATGCCATCAGCTTCGGGGAGTGAATTTCGGTGAAACCGTTTGCTAGCCAGTAGCTTCGCCAAGCCGCCTCAATAGTGGTTTGAACCTTGAAAACCAGATTCATCTCTGGTCGACGCATGTCTAGAAAGCGCCAGTCCAGCCTCTTGTCAATCGAAGTGTCGTCGGCAATTGGAGTCTCTGGCTCAGAAAGAGTGACAATCTCTAGATCATCTAGCTGGATTTCTAAACCGCCAAGCTTGACACGTTCGTCGTGAACCAGGCGACCCTTCACCCAAATGAAGCTTCCATTGGTAACAGTCGAAACTTTGTCGGCCAGTGCATCTTCATCCTGGGGTCTTGGGTAGGTGACCTGAACGTCGCCTGACTCATCCCTGAGAATGATGAATTGAATGCGCTTTTGGTCTCTGAGTTTTTCAACCCAACCACCTAGGACGACAGGACCATCTTTCATGGCCGCTAGGTCTTTTACTAAGTGTCTCTCGCGCATTAAGTTTGCTTTCTTATTCTGGCTTAGGCCCCAAGTTTAGCGGAGGGTAGACTTAGTGTTATGCCCGCAACCCGTATCCATCTGGTGCGCCATGGGGAAGTACACAACCCCGATGGTTTGCTTTATGGGCGTTTGCCAAACTTCGGTTTATCCCAGCTGGGTCACCAAATGGCTGAACTCTCAGCCGATCACATCCGATCCAGCGGCGCCAAAGTATCCAGGCTCTTAGCTTCGCCACTTCAAAGAACACTCGAATCCGCCAAGCCAATTGCTGAGCGCTTCAATGTTCCAGTTGAAGTCGAAGACGAAATCATTGAGCCAGACAACATCTTTGAAGGTCACTCAGTCAGCCTGAAAACCATAGTTCGAAACCCTAGATTCTTGCTTCGTCTTCACAACCCTTTCCGCCCGTCCTGGGGAGAACCCTTTCTTGAAATCCAGCGACGGATGGTCGGTGCCATGGAAAGAGCCTGGGCAGAAACTGCCTCTGGCGAGGTAGTAATGGTGAGCCACCAGCTGCCCATATGGATGGTGCACCGCTACAGCCAAGGCCAAAGACTCTCTCACGATCCACGCCAAAGACGCTGTGATCTTTCCAGCATTACAAGCTTTGAATTCAGCGATGGCTCTTTTCGTGAGGTTTCCTACCACGACCCCGCTAAGCCACTTCGGATGAAGGCAACTGATCGGGGTGCTGTTTGAAAAAAATAGTCATAGCAATGATTCTTGCGGCATTTGTTCTAAGCTCTTCAGGCTGCGCTACTGACTCGCTGGCCCAACAATTCCGCGAAGGCGACAATAAAAATTACATCGCAGGAGATGGCACAGTAACTGAATTTGCTTTGGGCTCAAGACCAAAAGCTGCTGATTGGTCTGGTGTAAGTGAAAGTGGAGACAACCTTTCAAGCGATCAACTAACTGGGGTAATCACGGTCATGAACTTTTGGTACGCGGGTTGTGCACCGTGCCGAGTTGAGATGCCGGAACTCATTGAATTGCAGGATCAGTTTCTTAGCGACGAAGTTCAATTCATCGGTGTGAACGTTAGAGATACTGCAGAAACAGCGCTGGCTTTTGCGAGACAAGTGAATTTGAATTTCCCGTCTGTTATGGACG
>JBIIQS010000007.1:0-12727 GCA_044341965.1 Rhodoluna sp. | reverse complement strand
CTTCGGAGGCCCTGATGATCTTGATGACCTCGTCGATTGCGACGATTGCAAGAAGCATTCCCTCGACGAGGTGCAGTCTGGCCTGTCGCTTACCCAAGCGGTTTTGACTGCGACGTTTGGTGACAACTACTCGGTGGGCTAGATACACACCCAACAGGTCTCGAAGCCCTAGGGTTTGCGGTTGGCCATCAACCAGAGCAACGTTGTTGATACCGAAGCTGTCTTCCATTGGGGTGTAGCGGAAGAGAAGATCTAGAACAACTTGTGGGTCGAAGCCAGTCTTGAGCTCGATGATCAGCTTGAGTCCGTTGCTTCGATCGGTCAGGTCGATAACGTCTGAAATGCCCTGCAATTTCTTGCTGTTGACACCTTCTTTGATCTTCTCAATGACTTTTTCTGGGCCAATCAGGTATGGAAGCTCGGTTACAACCAACCCCATCCTTCTAGGAGCAACGCTCTCGACTGCAACTCGCGCCCGCGTCTTGAAGGAGCCGCGACCGGTTTCGTAAGCTTCGGCGATTCCCTCCCCAGCGATGATGATTCCACCGTTTGGAAAATCTGGCGCAGGAACGATCTTCATTAGATCCTGGAGCGTGCTCTTTGGATTCTTCAGAAGGTGAATTGCCGCTTTTATTACTTCACGCATGTTGTGAGGGGGCATGTTTGTTGCCATACCTACTGCAATTCCAGATGCACCGTTCACCAATAGGTTTGGAAAAGCAGCGGGTAAGACCTCGGGCTCTGAAAGCTGAGCGTCATAGTTGGGCTTGAAGTCAACGACATCCTCGTTTAACCCCTCGTTCATCATTAGTGCGGCAGCTGAAAGCCTTACCTCGGTGTATCTGGCAGCTGCCGGCCCATCGTCCAAACTTCCGAAGTTTCCGTGGCCGTCAATTAACGGTGCGCGCAGAGAGAACGGCTGTGCCATTCGTACTAGTGCATCGTAAATAGCACTGTCTCCGTGGGGGTGGAGCTTACCCATTACCTCGCCGGTAACTCGAGCAGATTTGACGTGCCCCTTGTCTGGGCGAAGACCCATCTCACCCATTTGGTAAACGATCCGGCGGTGGACCGGTTTTAGCCCATCCCTGGCGTCGGGCAGCGCTCTTGAGTAAATAACGGAATACGAATACTCAAGAAAAGAATCCTGCATCTCCTTAGATAGGTCGATGTCGAAGATACGCTCTGGAACTACTTCAATAGGATCTTTGGCCATGGTCTTCCTGTTGCTGTGGCAAACTTAGCTTCGATGCTACCTTCTGTTCCCAAATCACTCGGGAGGCTTTCCGACGCCTACCTAAGCGCCTATCTCGCGCTTAGCTCGTCCGATAATCCCCTAAAGCTCGCTCAGAAGAAGAGTTATTTGGTGATTCTGGTAGATGGTCTTGGCACAGCAAACATTAAAAGCGCTGCCGGACACGCAGGATTTCTCAATCAAAAGCTCGTGTCAGCTAAGTCTTTGTTCTCTGGGTTTCCTGCAACAACTAGTTCCAGCCTTACATCACTAGCAACAGGTGCTGCCAATGGCAGCCACGCTGTGCTCGGACATCGGGTTTATGACCGTGGCATAAAACAGAACATCAACTTTCTAAACGATCTTGGTTCGGAACTTGATCCACACGAGTACCAGGACCTCGAGACAATCTCTGAGCAAGCTGCAAAAAATGGCGTGGTAATTTCAACTATTGGCCAATCCGAGTATGACAGGTCCGGGTTCACTATGGCCACCATGCCAAACGCTACCTACATTCCAGCCCTAAGTTTTCAAGACCGCTTCACGGCTGCCAGAAAGGCACTTAGTGTTCCAAATAGCTTGACGTATCTTTACTTTCCCGAACTCGATCAGTTTGCGCATCGTTATGGTTCTGACTCAAAGCAGTGGCTAAACGCTATTGAAGAGTTGGATACCGAATTGGTCAAGTTTGTTCGATCAATCCCGTCAACTGCCGGAGTTGTTCTCACCGCAGACCATGGAGTAATTGATGTTAAACCAGCTAGACACATTTATCTCGATGAGTATGAATGTTTTAGCGCTCTTGAGCAAATAGGGGGAGACCCACGAGTTAGCTTTCTCTATTTTCAAGAAAACACTGACTTAGCTACCAAACTCGTGGAAATTGAAAAGGCAATGGGAAGCATTTGCGAGGTGGTCACGATTGCTGACCTGATAGCCGCAGGTTGGCTTTCGAAATTATCTGAGCAAGCCAAACGCGTGGCTCCAGATCTGGTGCTACTTCCTAAGTCGGACAGGGTCGCCTATCACCGAGGGTTCGCAAAAGCTAGA
The DNA here is from genome assembly GCA_044341965.1 of Rhodoluna sp. Classification (GTDB taxonomy): domain Bacteria; phylum Actinomycetota; class Actinomycetes; order Actinomycetales; family Microbacteriaceae; genus Rhodoluna. Next base: position 10,443 of record JBIIQS010000007.1, on the reverse strand, counting down.
TCATTGTTGATGGTCGGACAGCACGGAGGCATGACTCAGGCCGAGTGGGAAGTTCCGCTTATCGTTTTCTAGTCTTCGGTCTTTGTTCCAAAGACGATTTCGTCCCAGCTTGGAATAGACGCCCTACCTTTTTTGGGTGCAGGAGGATTATCTACAACAACAATTTCTGGCTCCTGACTAATGTCTTCGTCAGCGAACCCTGGCTGCTCATCGAGGTCAGGGACAACTGACAAGAATTCGGTGTGCGGGGTCTCTTCCTGGTCCTCTAGAAGCTCTCGCTCGTTGCGTTTTTTCCGGAGTGCCTCCAAAAGATCTGCCGTATCGGAAATTGGAGCCGCGGTTGGAGTTGGTGCAGTGAACTGGCTCGCTGGCCTAGGTGGTTCTCGGATAATTTCTACGGTGTCAGCAAGATTTGATGTGAAATCAGATATCGGAGCGCTCACAGGACGCAACCTTGGAGCAGGTGCGGCAATCTTGTCACCAGACGATAAAGATATCGCGGATGCATTTTCGGGGACTAGCGCCAGCCGCTTTGGGTCATAGAGCCATGTCGCCTTGTTCTGCTTGCCCTCAAGCTCGAATTCGCAATAGATGAAGAAACCTTGCTCGGGGGCTTTCATCGCTGACCATTTTTCGATTCCAGCGCCACTGGCAGCAAGTCGTGCCTTGATGATTTCGCCAAACTCTCTAGTGGCAGGGTTATTGAAGCGGTCCCCGGGAACTTCAAGCCGAACTGTCAAGGCGTTCAAAACTGCATGATTTAGCTCATCTAGAACTGGTTGTGCGAACTTCATTACATAGTCAACTGGAGCTCCACTGGCTTGGACAATTTCCTCAATGCTTCGGCCAACCCTGATTTCTTCTTGGATTTCCCTTGGGCTTAACCGAGGCTCATCGAGCATTCGAGGTGCTTCGTTTCTAATTGCACTTCTTACAGACTGATCCAGCAGGAGGCGAAACCTTTGGCCATCAGAGTCTTCCAGCAATAGAAAGTCACCATCTGAACCTAAAAACTTGATGTCTTTCATGTCGGGTTATCTCCTGCCTATGAGTTTGCCAGCAAGCTTCATGACTGTGCGCAAAAACACGGCATTTTCTAAGGAAATTCACACTGTGTCAGTTTGCTATTGGTGGGTATTTGTTAGACACTACTAGCGCCTAAAGAACAAACGAAAGGGCATCCATGGCTACCGACTACGACGCTCCTAGAAAAGCTGACGACGACACCGAGTCCCTCGAGGCTATCAAAGAGCGTGGCCCCGCCAAGACAGCCTCGGACACCGAGGATATTGACGCTGGTGACTCTTTCTCAATCCCGGATGTAGTTTCTGAGGACCTAGACGTGGTCGTTTTGCCGCCGCAGGATGACGAGTTCACCTGCTCTAACTGCTTTATCGTCAAGCACCGCTCGCTGGTTGCAAGAAAGACCAAGAATGGTCCAATCTGCTCTGAGTGCGATTCCTAGCTCTTTTTTAGAAGTTCAGCCAGCTTGTCGGGATTTCTGGTTGATATAAGCCAATAGGGTGTTGGGTCTTCTGCATCCGTAATTGGAATCTTGATTGCCGTTTTCACCGAGCCTTGAAAAACCTTGTGAGCTCCCGGATTCAAGTTCGGCCCGCGCTCCAAGAAGATCCCTTCCTTAGAAATCACCTCGGCTTCGCCAATCAAGTTCCTCAAGATGGATACTCTGCCTACCTTTAGCTCCAATTCTGAAAGCTCAATTTTTGGGGCCCGAAAGATAAGTAGTGCCCAAATAGCTAGTACAGCTCCAACTCCAATAGCCAAGCCGATCCTTATATCAAAAGGCTCTGAAACAATGGCTATCGATGGAAATAGGGCAAAAATGGCCGCAAAGGTCCCGAAACTTGGTAAGACACGTTCCTTGTAAAGAGGGGATTTAGGCTTGCCTGGTTCACTCACACTCAATAGATTACGCTGGGAATCAATGACTCACGTACCCGTCTTAGTAATGGCATCGCCTGGATTCGAGCCTCGCTACGCCAAAGTAGGGGATGCCGGAGCCGATCTTCGATCTACTAAGAGGATTTCGATTGGCCCGGGAGCTCGTGAACTAGTTCCAACTGGAGTCGCTATTGCCTTACCCGCTGGCTTTGTTGGCTTGGTGCACCCTCGTTCGGGACTTGCGCTAAAACACGGGGTAACGGTTTTGAATTCCCCTGGAACCATTGATGCTGGTTATCGCGGCGAAATCATGGTCACGCTCTATAACTCATCAACAGAGAAATTTGAGATTGAGGTTGGCGACCGAATTGCGCAGCTACTAATCCAAAGCGTTGAGCAAGCAAATTTCATCGCTGTTGACCAACTTCCTGATTCTGACCGGGGTCAAGCTGGCTTTGGCTCGACGGGAAATAAGTAGATGGACAACTACGGCAAAGCAAAATCCCAACCGATTGATCGGCTAAGTGGTGGCCCGTTTGACGTTACCGAGCTAGTCCAAGTTCGGCCTACCATTGATTTCGGCGCCATTCAACTGCCAATGCGTGACGACGTTACTTACAAACTAGAGGTGGAATCATCAACGAATAAGATCGTTGCTTTGACCGTTGAACACAAGGGATCCGCCTTGCAACTGCAAGCATTCAGTGCTCCCGCAGCTGAAGGCGCATGGCATGAGATTCGCGCTTCGTTGGAGCAATCTATTTTGGCGCAGGGGGGCAGAACTGAAAGCGTGGTTGGGCCGTTAGGTCCAGAACTAAACGCACAGATTCCCACCAGTGATGGCGGCACCAGGCTGGCAAAATTTATTGGCGTAGATGGACCCAAATGGTTCTTGCGCGGAGTAATAACAGGCCTTGCTCTTGGCGACACGCTCTCGATGTCGCACGTGATCGAGATCTTTAGGTCGGCAGTTGTTATTCGAGGTAGCTCGCCAATGCCGCCAAAGGAGCTTTTGGAACTAGTTGCACCTTCAGGTGCTCAAAAGAGCGTTAGCAAATGACCGACGAGAAGTTTAGAGATTCGGCGGCCAAAAAACTTGGCGTTAATTCGGTAGATGGACAACTCAGCCTGGACAGCAAATCACTTCTTGAAGGAATGGGTGGCAAGTTAGGCATAGCGGAGACCATAATTCCAAGCTTGCTGTTTGGAATCAGTTTTGCGTTAACCGGACAAGCACTAATTTCGGTGCCCTTGGCGGCTTCTGCGTCAGCAATATTCATTGTCTATCGCTTGATTACTCGCAAATCTGCCAGCAGTGCTTTGATCGGTGCGATAGCTGTTGTCTTTGCAGCTTGGCTAGCTCTTCGCGAAGGCGGAGAAGCAGTTGATTACTTTGTTCCAGGCTTTATAACCAATGCTGTTTACGGCAGCGTGCTTTTGATTTCTATTTTGGTCCGCTGGCCAATTATTGGTGTTCTGGTTGAGGTTCTTCGGGGAAATGCCACCAGCTGGCGCAAGGACCGCAAGAAGGTAACAATTTACTCCCTAGTTACCGCGATGTGGGTAGTTTTTTTCAGTCTTCGTCTCGTTGTTCAGGTTCCGCTGTATTTGGCCGGGAGTGCTGAACTTTTGGCCACAGCCCGTATTGCCATGGGACCACCGCTTTATGCACTAGTTATTCTCGGCACCTGGCTAATACTTCGCGCCACGGTGCTTCGGACCCGGTAAGTGGTAAATTTGACAGCTGGAGCTGATTTGCTCAAAAGTGTAGGAGTTATAGATGTCCAAGATTGACAGTTTCGGCGTAGCGCGCGAGCTGCAGGTAGGCAATGAGTCTTATCGCATCTTTGATATCAGCAAGCTTGATGCCAAGACCCTCCCATACAGCCTAAAGATTCTTCTTGAGAACCTTCTTCGAACCGAGGACGGTGCAAACGTAACTCCCTCTCACATCCAATCGGTCTTGGACTGGGACCCAAAGGCGGAGCCTGATACTGAGATACAGTTCACACCGGCACGAGTAATCATGCAGGACTTCACTGGTGTGCCATGTGTTGTGGACCTTGCAACTATGCGTGAGGCCATGGTGGATCTTGGGGGAGATCCAAAGAAAATAAATCCGCTAGCTCCCGCCGAGCTGGTTATAGATCACTCGGTTGTTATCGATGTCGCGGGATCCAAGGACGCATTTGAAAGAAACGTTGAATTTGAATACCAGCGCAACGCTGAGCGTTACCAATTCCTACGCTGGGGTCAAATGGCTTTCGATGATTTCAAAGTGGTACCTCCTGGCACCGGAATCGTGCACCAGGTCAACATCGAGTATCTAGCTCGAACAGTGATGACCAGAAATGTTGGTGGCCAGTCACTTGCTTACCCAGATTCCTGCGTTGGCACCGACTCTCACACCACGATGGTTAATGGCCTTGGAGTTTTGGGTTGGGGCGTTGGTGGAATCGAAGCAGAGGCAGCGATGCTGGGCCAGCCAGTTTCCATGCTGATTCCTAAAGTTGTTGGTTTCAAGCTCTCTGGACAGATTCCGATGGGCGCAACCGCTACTGACGTTGTGCTAACAATCACTGAGAAACTTCGCCAGCACGGAGTTGTTGGCAAATTTGTTGAGTTCTATGGAGCCGGTGTTGCTTCTGTTCCACTAGCAAACCGAGCAACTATTGGAAACATGAGCCCTGAGTTTGGTTCTACCGTTGCGATTTTCCCAATCGATGAAGTTACCCTTGACTATCTTCGCTTTACTGGAAGAAAGCAAGCTGAGATTGATCTCGTTGAGCAGTACAGCAAAGCCCAAGGACTATGGCACGATTCGTCGATCGAACCTCGATACAGCGAGTATCTAGAGCTTGATCTTGCGACAGTTGTGCCTTCTATTGCAGGACCTAAGCGGCCACAGGATCGAATCGAACTTTCTAAGTCAAAGAGTCAATTTGCTAAAGATATACTTACCTACTCATCTATTGCTTCCAAGCCAGCAAAGGTTTCTGGTAAAGATTTCTCGATGGATAACGGACACGTCAGTATCGCGTCAATTACCTCTTGCACAAACACCTCTAACCCATCGGTAATGATGGCAGCCGGATTACTTGCTAGAAAAGCTGTTGCCAAAGGACTTAAGGCCAAGCCTTGGGTGAAAACATCCTTGGCTCCTGGATCAAAAGTTGTAACTGACTACTACGACAAAGCAGGTCTTACTAAGGACCTAGACGCACTAGGTTTCCAGCTAGTTGGCTATGGCTGCACCACCTGTATTGGAAACTCAGGGCCTCTTGACGAGGAAATCTCCGCAGCCGTGAACGAGAATGATCTGGCTGTTACCGCGGTGCTTTCTGGAAACAGAAACTTTGAAGGTCGAATCAACCCCGATGTGAAGATGAACTACCTAGCTTCACCGCCTTTAGTTATCGCTTACGCATTAGCTGGAACCATGGACTTTGATTTCGAAAAAGACTCTCTTGGTGACGATGCGTCTGGAAATGATGTTTTCTTGAAAGATATTTGGCCAACACCAGAAGAAGTGCAGAGCACTATCGATTCGTCAATTAACTCAGACATGTTCACCACCCAGTACGCGGGTGTTTTTGATGGTGACAAGAGATGGCAATCTCTTGACACTCCAACTGGCGACACTTTCTCTTGGGATCCGAAATCAACTTATGTTCGCAAACCGCCCTACTTCGACGGAATGAAAATGGAGCCTACTCCGGTTACAGATATCCACGGAGCTCGCGTACTTGCGAAGCTCGGTGATTCTGTGACAACTGATCACATCAGTCCAGCTGGATCAATCAAGGCTGATTCACCTGCCGGTAAGTACCTAACCGAGCACGGAGTCTCACGGGTTGATTTCAACAGCTATGGATCTCGTCGCGGTAATCACGAGGTAATGATTCGTGGAACTTTTGCCAATATTCGTTTGCGCAATCAGCTACTTCAAGATGTTGAGGGTGGTTACACCAGAGATTTCACTAAAGCCGCGGGGGATCAGGCATTTATTTATGACGCATCCCAGAACTATCAGGCTGCAGGTACGCCGCTAGTAATTCTTGGTGGCAAAGAGTACGGCTCTGGATCCTCAAGAGACTGGGCAGCAAAAGGCACCAGCTTGTTAGGTGTCCGTGCTGTAATCACCCAAAGTTTCGAGCGCATCCACCGCAGCAACCTAATTGGTATGGGTGTCCTACCTCTGGAATTCCCAGCGGGAGCTTCGGCTGATTCTTTGGGTCTTGATGGAACGGAGATATTCGACATCTCAGGTGTTGAGAAACTCAACGAGGGTCTCACACCTAAGACCCTAAAGGTTGTTGCCAAGCCAAGCGAGCACTCCAAGCCTGGCAAGCAAACTGTCGAGTTTGAGGCGACTTTACGAATCGACACTCCTGGAGAAGCCGACTATTTCCGCCATGGCGGAATCTTGCAGTATGTGCTTCGATCGTTAGTAACGGCATAGAGGAAGTTAGCCTTCGAATGAGCATCCTAGATAGAGTCAACGGACCAGAGGACCTAAAGGGTCTAAAAGACGCTGAGGTCATTGAGCTTGCCCAGGACATTCGCGAATTCCTGATCTCCAAGGTTGCAAAAACCGGCGGACACCTAGGTCCAAACCTTGGCGTAGTTGAAACAACCTTGGCCATTCACCGTGTTTTTGATTCTCCCAAAGACAGCATTATCTTTGATACCGGCCATCAGTCATATGTTCACAAGCTGCTTACTGGACGAAAAGACTTTGACAACTTGCGTTCAAAGGAAGGCCTCGCTGGCTATCCGCAACGCTCGGAGTCGGTTCATGACATCGTCGAGAGCTCACACGCTTCTTCTTCAATCTCCTGGGGTGATGGAATCGCCAAGGCCTATCGCTTAACTAAGCAAGATGACCGGTACGTGATCGTTGTTGTTGGAGATGGCGCACTTACCGGAGGAATGACCTGGGAGGCTCTGAATAACGTCAGCGATGATAACGACCGCAAGCTCGTGATTGTTGTAAACGATAACGGTAGATCCTACGCTCCAACCATTGGTGGTTTGGCGAGGTACCTAAACGGAATCCGCACCGAGCGCATCTATCGCAGGCTCTACAGACTAAGCCGCAAGGTGTTTTACAAATTCGGTATGCCAGGAAAAATGGCTTACTCCACTTTGCGTGGCGCGGCTAAAGGCCTTCTTGGAACATTTGCACCAAAAGGAATCTTTCCAAATCTTGATTTGAAGTACATCGGTCCAGTAAATGGTCACGACATGAACGCTATGGAAGAGGCCCTCAAGCAGGCAAAGAAATATGCCAATCCAGTTATCGTTCACGCCATTACCCAAAAAGGTAAGGGTTACGAACCAGCAGTCAGCGACGAGGCGGATCAATTCCACGCAGTTGGTCAAATTGATCCAGACACCGGTAAGGCCGTTGGAGATTCCGGTAAGCAGAGCTGGACAGGTGTCTTCGCCGATGAAATGGTCGAGATTGCCAAGAACAAGCCAAATGTAATTGGCATCACTGCAGCGATGCTTATCCCGGTCGGGCTACACAAATTTGCCGATAAGTTCCCAGAGCGAGTGTTCGATGTTGGAATCGCCGAGCAGCACGCCGTGACTTCTGCGGCCGGTATGGCCTTTGGTGGACTGCATCCAGTTGTTGCCGTGTATGCGACTTTTATGGGACGCGCATTTGACCAGGTCTTGATGGACGTTGCCCTTCACAAGGCAGGGGTCACCTTCGTACTTGACCGCGCCGGTGTGACAGGACCTGATGGCGCCAGCCATCACGGAATGTGGGATCTGGCCATGTTACAGATTGTCCCGGGAATCAGAATTGCTTCACCTCGAGATGGAAAACGACTTGTTGAGGAACTGAATGAAGCAATCGAGGTATCCGATGCACCTACTGTTATCAGATTCCCGAAGGGCTCTGTTTCTTCCGAGATCGAGGCCGTTAGGCGACTAGCTGACGGCGTTGACGTACTTATGGAGAGCCCAGCAAAGGACGTGCTAATTCTGACCGTTGGTTCCATGGCTCACATGGGACTACAGGTAGCCAAGATGCTTGCCGATCAGGGAATCGGCGCGACGGTTATTGATCCTCGTTGGGTAATTCCAGTTCCTGAATCTGTTGTTTCACTCGCGAGCAAGCACAGGCTGGTTGTGACAATCGAGGATGGAATTCGAGTTGGTGGAATTGGAACCCGGGTTCGTCAGGACCTACGCGCGGCTCAGGTTGATACCGCACTCAGTGAAATCGGATTACCTGATGAGTTCCTGGAGCACGCTTCCAGAAATGAAATTTTGGATCGCGTTGGCCTAAACGCTCAAGACATTTCGCGCGAGATTGTTGCTCAGGTGCTTGGTGCACGCGTGCCACACGCTAGAGCTATTCCTGAGGACTCTGTGGTGTCTGATCAGGCTCGTCTAGCCGAGTAATTGAATTCGTAATCGCATCAGCGGTTAGATCAACCTGCCACCTTCTTGCACCAAATCCCATCAGAGTTTGATCTACGCTCTCAAGCGTTGTTGGTTCTGGAGGCGCAAAACAAATCTGTCTTAATAAATCAGGTGTAAGTAAGTTCTCCAAGGGGACATTTGCTTTCTCGCTAATTTGCGTCAACGCATTCTTGGCATGACGCAAACGCCGGTCAGCCTCTGGATACTTGGCCGCCCAGTTTCGGTGATTTGGAATACCTTCTGATTTTTCTGCTCTGACAGGCGGTAGAACCGTTGACTTGAGAGCTGATTGCAGCGCTTCCCACCAAAGATCCAAGTAGCTTCTGGAAGCTCGACCAGTAAAGCTTCGAAGGGAGGCTAGCTCTGGTCTAGTCCTAGGTTTAGCAATGGAGACCGCCAAGATCGAAGCGTCAGGAATCAACCTTCCGGGAGACACGTCCAGCTTGATGGCAAGTTCCTCACGTGCCAGCCAAAGTTGCCTTGCTACCTCCAAAGACAGCTGATCAGAAACTTTTGAAAGACCAGATATTCCACGCCAGCGATCTTGTTTAGTTGGTTTTGGCTTGAATGAAAGCAGGTTTTCAAACTCCTGATTAGCCCATTCGGATTTACCTTGAGCCTCAAGCAGCTGTTGCAGGCGTGTTCGAAGTTCATGCAGTAGCTCAACATCGAGTGCCGCGTAGTTCAACCAACTCTCTGGTAACGGCCTGGTGCTCCAATCAGCGGCCGAATGCTCCTTGGCAAGGCCGATTTGCAGCAGCGATTCAACCAAAGAGCCAAGACCAACCCGTGGTCGGCCAGTCAGCCTTCCCGCTAGTTCGGTATCAAAAATTGATTTGGGGTGTAAGCCGAGCTCTTCGAGGCAGGGTATGTCCTGAGTAGCTGCGTGGAGTATCCACTCACGGTCGGCAAGAAACTCGCGAAGTTGAGAAAATTCATGGGAATCAACCAACGAAGTATCTGTTGTCGGGTCTATCAAGAAAATGTCAGATTGCTCGGTTTTTAGTTGAACCAGGTAGGCGCGCTGCGAGTATTTGAAACCCGATGCTCTTTCGGCATCAACTGCTACTGGTCCTGGCGTGCTTGCGAGATGGTCAATTGCAACCGCGAGCTCGTTGGGGTTTGTAACAAGGTGGTATTTCGATCGAGGTTCTGCAAGTGTTTCAAGTGTTACGGAATCCGCATCCACCAGGTTTGACTCTGATTCAGTCAAATTAGATTCTGCTTATTCCTGATTCTGGAGGCAATCCAGACATCATGCACAAAAGGTCCTGCCACGCTTCTAGGTGAGCCGAAAAATTCGAATCAGTTGGAGACCATGAGGCTCTAAGTTCGAGCTCGGCGTGATCACTTTGACCGGACATCGCACCATAGCCTTGGGAAATAATTCTGGTGATGGTGCCTGCCTGGAGGGTGTATCCGGCGCCACGTGCTTTCAGCGAGTCTTCTAACCAGGCCCAACATACGTCGGTGATCAGCTCATCTTGACCTATGTCGGTTTCTAGAGGGGATTTTGCGAAGCAGATGATTCGAAAGTTTCCACCCCAGCCCTCTTGCGGAGTGTCGGAGTTGAGAAGCACGAATCTTCCAGTTCCCGCATCAGCTTGGGCAGCGTGGGAGTCTGCTCCTACGTGTGCAGCTAGAGCAAGCGAGTGTTTAGCAAGCTTGTCCGGGGAAGGAATCTCTGTAACGTTTAGATCAGATCGAATATCCGCTTGGCGCAAGGACATGACAGCTAGCTGAAAATCAGCAGCCGTATTGGTCACATCCGCGATCTCAAGCATTTTTTCCAGCTTAAGAGCCTGCCTTGTATTTACGCTCCAGCCACGCCGTTAGTAGGCCCATAGGGTGAATGACGCATCCTCGGATTCTGCGAGAGATACCAGTGACCCAAATTCGCTAAAAGGATTCCATTTTGGCGCTAGTGACTCGGGCGAGAGCCTGGGAGTGATGGTGATGGCAGATTGTGCCACATGAGAGGTTGCGAAGCACACATTTGTCAGGGTCGGCCCCGCCTCAAGAAGAAGAGCTCTCATGTTCATTCGCCTAGCCCAGTCCAAGAGCGCAACAAAGGGCTCGGATGGATCAATTTCGACGTGT
>JBIIQS010000097.1:0-3657 GCA_044341965.1 Rhodoluna sp. | reverse complement strand
TCAACAGCGACATGATTCCTTCGCTGGTGGTTGGGTCTAAGTTTCCCGTTGGCTCATCTGCCAACAAGATAGCTGGCTTATTCACAATGGCTCTGGCTAAAGCAACTCGCTGTTGCTCTCCTCCGGAAAGCTCACTTGGTAGTCGATCGCCTTTTTCTCCCAGACCCACCAGACGAAGTACGTCTGGTACTGCTTCTTGAATAAACCCTTCCGACTTACCAATCACTTGCAAACTGAAAGCAACGTTTTGGCTAACGGTCTTGTTGGGTAGCAATCTAAAGTCTTGGAAAACTACACCCAAACGTCTTCTGAAAAACGGCACCTTCCTCGCGGGAAGGCCGACGAGGTTTTCACCGAGCACATGGACAGATCCTGAACTAGGCACATCTTCGCGCAGCATAAGTCGCATAAGGGATGATTTTCCCGAACCGGATGCGCCAACGAGAAATACAAAGTCTCCCTTTTCAATCTCTAGGCTCACTTGGTCTAGCGCTGGTCTGGGAGTCCCCTTGTATTTCTTGGTGACGTTTTGAATGCTGATCATGTTGATTCAAGCCTAGGCCTGAGTCTGCATTCTCCATCGGATTCCCGCGGCAATAAATCCATCGAGTCCGCCATCAAATACGGACTGCGGGTTGTTTTCTTCGTATTCAGTTCGAAGATCTTTGACCATTTGGTATGGAGCCAGGACATAGCTTCTCATCTGTTCACCCCAAGAGGCCTTGACGTCTCCAGCGAGTTGTTTCTTAGTGGCCTCTTCTTCCCGGCGACGAACCTCTAGAAGTCTTGATTGCAGAACTCTCATCGCGGCTTGTTTGTTTTGAATCTGGCTCTTTTCGTTCTGGCAACTTACAACTGTTCCGGTTGGGATGTGAGTGATACGAACAGCTGAATCAGTTGTGTTAACTGATTGACCGCCTGGTCCACTAGAGCGAAAGACATCAACTCTGATGTCGGCATCTGGAATCTCAATCGCCTCGGTTTGCTCAACCAGTGGAACGATTTCTACAGCGGCAAATGAGGTTTGTCTTTTACCCGCTGCGTTGAATGGGCTCATCCGGACAAGTCGGTGTGTTCCAGCTTCAACGGACAGTGTTCCAAAAGCATACGGGGCATCAACTTCGAATGTTGTCGATTTAATGCCTGCTCCCTCGGCATGCGATACGTCTAGAACGTGTACTGGATAGTTCTTCTGCTCGCAGTACCTGACATACATACGCATGAGCATTTCTGCAAAATCCGTTGCGTCATCGCCTCCGGCGCCACTTCTAATTGTGATCACGGCAGCACGAGAGTCATATTCGCCGCTCAACAGAGTTTGAATCTCAAGCTGGCCGACAAGCTTTTCCAAATCTGAGAGCTCTTTTTTGGCCTCTGTCTTGGTTTCGGAGTCTGAGGCGTCATTGGCCATTTCAATCAAAACCTCAAGATCGTTGATCCTAGATTCGACTGATATAAGGAGGTCCAGCTTGTCCTGCGAGCGCGATAGGGCCGAAGTCACCTTCGAGGCATTGTCTGGATCATCCCAAAGATCTTGAGCGGAGGCTTTTTCTCTAAGTAAATCAACCTCTAGCTGAAGGGCGCTGGGGTTTATTACTTCCTTTATGGTGCCAAAAAGTGACCTAAGAGATTTGATTTCAGCGGCTAAGTCAAGTTCGGACATGATTCCACAATTCTAGGCGAGGGGCATAATTGTTAGGTGCCCGCATCGTCATACAAGCTAACAAGCCTAGGTATGCCGGTGTTTACTCCCTCACTGCTTTTTGGTATCGCAGAAGGGGGGCTACTTCCAATTATTCCTGCAAGCGCCCAAGCTTTAGGGGCGTCGTTACCTACTGCCGGCATAATTCTTGGGCTTGTGATGATTGGAACACTCTTCGCAGATATTCCAGCTGCGCGCTTGATTAACATCTTGGGCGAGCGCAAGGCAATGATGAGCGCAGCGGCGTTTGCCAGCTTGGGCATACTTTTGGCGTCGCTAGCAACTTCATTGTGGGTTCTAGGTTTGGGTGTATTCATACTGGGAGCAAGCGTTGCTGTCTTTGGTCTTGCAAGGCACAGCTACCTAACTGAGGTTGTCCCCTATTCACATCGCGCCAGAGCGCTATCAATACTCGGTGGCGTCTTTAGAGCAGGACACTTCATGGGACCTCTTATTGGCGCGGCGCTAATTACCCTGATTAATCTGCAAGCTGTGTACTGGAACGCTGTTGTGTTTTGTGCGCTCGCGGCATTAATTCTGATTTTTATAAAACCCGATCGAATGCCAGATACCCCAGCTACTATCCCTGGCGGTACCTGGAAGGTAGCAAAACGGGAATCCAAGAAACTAGCAACTCTTGGGGTTACCTCGGCAATTATCGGTGGATTACGAACCGCAAGATTAGTTGGCCTACCGCTTTGGGCTCTAAGTATTGGACTGCCGCCTGCGACCATTGCGCTTTACATGGGGATCGCTGGCGCTCTAGATCTTGCACTTTCATATAGCTCTGGGCAGATAATGGATCGCTTCGGAAGACGATGGTCAGCTCTTCCAACTTTGCTAGGACTATCCCTGACTTTCTCACTACTAACTCTTGCTAACAACGAAACCACTTTTCTTGCAGTTGCATTGTTGATGTCACTAGCTAATGGAGTTGGTAGTGGAATTATCTTGGTGATTGGTGCCGATCTAGCTCCCAAGGGTGAGCGAAATGAGTTTCTAGCCTCATACCGTTTGCTGGTGGACACCGGTGTTGCAGCCGCGCCACTGCTAATTTCCGGCGTGACCGCACTGCTCGGTCTATCAATTGCTATGTTCACTGTTTCTGGGTTGGGAATCGTTGGTGCCATAATGGCGTACCGCTATGTGCCGCGGCGAGCCAGCCCATCAGAGCAGATCATGCCGACGTCTGAAAACATGTAGCCATCAAAAAGTGGCCGCCATAGCGAACACAACCTTACGCGAACCGTGAAGCCATCTCGGGAGCTCGATTCAATTAGTGAAACCTGATGCAGCCCCTTGAGTGGATGCATCTCTAGAAACTCACCCGCGTAACGAGGAAGGCTTTGGTTTGATATGACATCAGACTTAGCTAGCGCGTAAAGAGCTGTCGATTCGGCAACAGAGGTCAGTCTCCGCTCAGAAAGATAGAGACTCCCCGACGCCAAGATAACTAGAGTCGTCATAAGACTCAACAAGGAAAGTCCGATGCCAAGCGGCGCCATTGATCCCTGCTCGCTAGATCTAGATGCCCTGCAAAGCCTCCGCACTCAAACCTCCTAGCTTGATTTGAAAAAGAGCAATTGATCCAAGTTGAACACATTTTGGATCGGGATTACAGCTCAGGCCCCATTGAACATCAGATGGCCTCAATCCAAAATCAGCCACGAGTTCATTAATGACTCTGGTGGTGTTGCCTCTGTCGGGTAGAAGGGTGTGAGCTCTTATTCCATGTCTAGCGATGGCTTCGAGAGCAAACTGTTGGTGCTGAACAGACAGTGCGAAAGTCGAGAACATCAAAACCGGTATTTGAAGCAACACTCCAAAACCAATAAGATCAACGACCGCAGAGCCTCGATCGCTAATGATTTCAGTAGATAAGTTCACGCGTAGCCACCGAACTTACTGTGAGAATCTTGGTTCCTGGCGCCAAGTTAAATTCAGCACTAGACACA
>JBIIQS010000096.1:0-3665 GCA_044341965.1 Rhodoluna sp. | reverse complement strand
CAAGGGCTGAAGCCGATTCTGCCTGAGAGCCATTGAATCTTCCACCCCAAAGAGAACCTGGACTATTTTCATTTGCCATTGGCACGCCTTGCCGAAATCTTGCTTGGAAGTGACCAAAGCTCAATAAAGCCCTTGGCTAGCGACTGATCGAAGCTATCCCCGGTGTCATAGGTGGCCAGGTTGAAATCATATAGGCTCTGCTCGGAGCGGCGCCCGGTAACTACCGCCCTACCGCCAGCAAGTTTGAGGCGCACCTCACCGGATACGTAGCGCTGAGTGTGATCAATGAAAACATCGAGTGAGCGCTTCAGATCTGAAAACCAAAGACCTTCGTAAACCATCGTGGACCATTTGTCTTCAATGCCCTTCTTGAAGCGATTCACATCGCGCTCAAGAGTTAGGTTTTCAAGCTCTTCATGGGCCTGAATCAAAGCAATCGCGGCCGGTGCTTCATAGATTTCTCTGGATTTGATGCCAACGAGACGATCTTCCACAATGTCAATTCTTCCAATGCCGTGGTGGCCTGCAAGCTCATTCATCTTTTTGATCATGGCAATCGGGCTGTATCGAACGCCATCAATTTCAACTGGGATTCCCTCATCAAACTTGATGATTACCTCAGTTGGGTCCCTTGGGACATCTGGGTCTTGGGTGTAGGTATAGATGTCTGCAATCGGTGCATTCCAAGGGTCCTCTAGTAGCCCAGTCTCCACAGCTCGTCCCCAAACGTTCTGATCCACCGAATACGGGCTCTTTTTAGATTGTTCGATCGGCAAATTGTGTTTGGCTGCATACTCAATTGCCTTATCCCTGGTTAGTGCCAAGTCCCGATTTGGGGCAATTGAGACAAGCTCGGGAGCCAATGCTGCAACGGATGCTTCAAAGCGAACCTGGTCGTTACCTTTGCCAGTGCAACCGTGAGCCACGGTGTCAGCGCCAAGCTCGTGAGCTGTTTTGGCAAGATACTTTGCAATTAGAGGACGAGAGATTGCAGAAACCAGTGGGTAGCGCTTTTGGTATAAAGCGTTTGCCTTCAATGACGGCATTATGTAGTCGCTGGCAAACTCTGCTTGAGCGTCGATAACAACAGCTTCGACAGCGCCACAATCCAGAGCTCTCTGGCGAATAACTTCCATGTCTTCGCCGCCTTGCCCAACGTCAACGGCCATGGCGACTACTTCTTTACCGGTGGCGTCTTTGAGCCAACCGATTCCAACCGAGGTATCTAGACCGCCCGAATACGCCAAAACAACACGCTGGGCCATTTCGCTCCTACAAGCTCAAGTGATTCCCCAAAGCGGGGCAATCTAGTTCAATCTTAGGCTTTAGCTCGTTGAGCGAGCCAAACCATAAGCGCCTTTTGGGCGTGCAGCCTGTTTTCGGCTTGATCCCAAACAACAGACTGACTGCCCTCAAGCACCTCATCGGTAATTTCTAGGCCTCGATAAGCAGGTAGGCAGTGAAGCACGATGGCTGATGGTTTTGCTATTGCAAGCAATTCGGCGTCTAGTCGGAAACCGTCAAAAGCTTCGATCTTCTCGGTCTTTTGATCTTGTTGACCCATCGAAACCCAAGAATCTGTTGCCACAACATCGCTATCAACCAAAGCAAGCTTCGGGTCGGTATAGCAATCAACTGAGCCGCCAGTTGTTTCCGCAATCTGCTTTGCCTTTTCCAAAACCTTTGCCGTTGGTTGATACATCGCTGGACCGGCGATGCGCACTTTCATTCCGGCGGTTGCGCCAGCAAGCGAGTAAGAGTGTGACATGTTGTTTGCAGCGTCACCGATGTAACTCAAAACTTTTCCTTGCAAGCTTCCTAGTTTTTCGCGAATGGTCATTAGATCCGCAAGTGCCTGGCAGGGGTGAAACTCGTCACTGAGGCTATTGATTACCGGCGCCTTGGAGTTCTGGGCCATCTCAATAAGTCCACTCTGGGCAAAAGTTCGCCAAACAATCATCGCCACTTGCCTATCAAGAACCCTGGCGGTATCCGCGGCCGATTCCTTAGAAGCTAACTGACTGGTTGCCGAGTCAATGACCAGCGGTGTTCCCCCAAGCTCTGTAACACCAACCGAGAAAGAAACTCTGGTCCTAGTTGATGGCTTATCGAAAATTAGAGCAACAGTTTGCGGTCCCGCAAAAACCTTTGAGCTGAAGCGATCCAGCTTGAGTGAAGCTGCAAGATCTAGAATCTCCTCCTGCTCAGCAGGACTTAGGTCATCATCACGCAGAAAGTGTCTGGTCATGTGTTTAATCCTTTACCTTTGCCAAATGCGCCTAACGGAACTAGCTAAGCCCTGATCTCAGCCTTGAATCTCTTGCTTGCAAGAGCAACTGCTTTGTCTCTAGCCTCAGAAGCTTCTACCTGGGTAAGAGTTCTATCCATCGCCCTAAAACGAAGCGCAAAGGTCAGCGACTTAGAGTTTTCGGCGATGTTGCTTCCGCGGTAGTCATCGGTCAGTGAGATATCTTCTAGTAACTCGCCGCAACCTTCTCGAACTGTGTTCATAAGCTCCAGCGCTGGAACATCAAGGCTTACGACCAAAGAAAGATCTTGGGTTAGGGCAGGCAAAGTGCCAATTGGTTTTGCAACAACCGATTCAGGGGCTGCGTTTAAAAGCGCATCCAAATCAATTTCAAAAACTCCAACTGTTCTTGGTAAATCGGCTTGCTTAGTAATTGCTGGCGCAATCTCTCCAACAAATCCCACAACCTTGTTTCCAACAAGTAGCTCTGCAGATCTTCCGGGGTGATATCCGGTTGGCTCCGCCTGCTTGATATCAAACGAAACTCCAATGGCCTGGCCAACAAGTTTTGCCGCGTAAAGAGCGTCTTGTACACCAAAGCGAACTGGCTTTTGACCTGGTTGAGCGTCACTTCTGTTACCAAGGAAGATTCCGGCTAGGTGTTTGGGTTGCAATGGAATGCTCGCATTCAACGCCTTTATGTCGGCTTCACTTGGGCGAGAAGACGTATCTGGGAAGGAAACTTTTGCTTGCTTTACTGAAAAGAACACCGAACCTTGTTCAACCAGAGCCAAATCAGTAAAGCCGCGAGACAGGTTCCTCTTAGCGGTTTCAATTAGACCTGGAATCAACGACAACCTGAGCTGCCCTGCTTCTTCTTGAATTGGGTTCGCAAGGGTTACCGCCTGCTTAGCATCTTGGAACCAGCCATTGTGTTCTGCGGAAACAAACGGGTAACTTAGTACTTCAACGTAGCCGGCAGTTGCTAGGGCATCTAACGCACCAGATCTAAACTGCTGTGCTCTAGAAAGACCCCTCCCTGGAGGAGCAATTGGCAATCTGCTTGGAATTCTGTCGTAGCCCAGGATGCGGGCGATTTCTTCAACTAGATCTGTTTTGTCGACAAGGTCTGGACGCCAGCTTGGAGGTGAGACCTTGAGACCCGAAGCGTCTTTGGCCGTTACCGCACCTATTTCTGTAAGAACCTTATTGATTTCATCTTCGCTGTAATCAACCCCTACCAACGCAGCGGCAAAACCCTCTGGTAGCAAAATCTCTGGCTGCTCGGTAAGGTCGGAAAATGTTGCTCCGAGTTTTCCAGCGCTGGCTCCAGCTAGCTGTTCCAGTAGTTGCACCACTCTTGCGGCTGCATACTCGCCTACTTTCGGGTCTACACCTCGTTCATACCGCTTGGAAG
>JBIIQS010000095.1:0-3690 GCA_044341965.1 Rhodoluna sp. | reverse complement strand
AGAAAATGAGCGAATCCGTAGTTCTACCAGCCCTCGGTGAATCAGTAACCGAAGGCACAGTAACTAGATGGCTTAAAAAAGTTGGAGACAGCGTAGCTGTTGACGAACCCCTTGTAGAGGTATCAACTGACAAGGTTGACACCGAGATTCCTTCCCCTGTTGCTGGAGTTATCGAGCAAATCTTGGTCCAAGAAGACGAAACAGTCCAAGTTGGTGCTGTGCTAGTAATCATCTCCGGCGGATCCGGTGCCGCGCCAGCTGCACCGGTTGCAGCAGAGCCAGTAGCGCAAGCACCGATAGCACCTCCGGTTGCGCCGCCGGCACCCGTTGCTCCACCAGTTGCACCTCCGGTTGCAGCACCTGCACCCGTTGCTCCCCCAGTTGTAGCTCCGGTTTCCACCCCAATGATTTACACACCAGCGGCTCCAGTTTCCCCGGTAATTCCTGTTGCACAAGTAGCTCCTGTTGCACCGGTTGCCGTACCTGCGGCCGCTGCATCGATGGACGCAGGTTATATAACTCCTCTTGTTCGTAAACTCGCCCAAGATTCCGGAGTGGATCTAACTCGAGTGGTTGGCACCGGCGTTGGTGGAAGAATTCGCAAGGAAGATGTTTTGTCGGCAACAGCCGGAACATCACAAGCGATGTCTGTGCCTTCTGCCGCTCACGTTCCAGCACCAGTTAGTGCGCAGCGCGGAACTTCCGAGCCAATGTCAAGACTGAGAAAAGTTCTCGCGGAACGCGCGGTTGCCTCCATGGTTTCCTCGGCCCAACTAACAACTGTTGTTGAGGTTGATGTTTCAAGAATTGCCGAAATGCGCAAGGCGGTCCAGCCAGCTTTCCAGGCGGCAACCGGTACCAAGCTGAACTTCATGCCGTTTTTCTTCCTAGCGGCCGCAGAAGCACTTAGGTCTCACCCGAAGCTAAACGCTTCTATTGAGGGCGAAATGATCAACTACCACCCGACCGAGAACATTAGCTTCGCGGTAGACACTGAGCGTGGTTTGCTAACTCCGGTAATCAGGGACGCTGCGAGCTTGAACCTCGCTCAAATCGCGGTTCAGATCGCAGACCTTGCCTCTCGCACCCGCGAAAACAAACTAAAGCCAGATGAAATGATGGGTGGCACTTTTACCTTGACTAACACTGGTTCACGTGGAGCGCTATTTGACACTCCTGTTGTGTTCTTGCCACAGGTTGCAATTTTGGGAACCGGAATTGTTCAGAGAAGGCCAGTTGCAATCACAACTGCTGATGGCCAGGAATCCATCGCTATTCGTTCGATGGTTTATCTAGCTCTTAGCTACGATCACCGTCTAATTGATGGTGCGGATGCTTCCAGGTTCTTGGTAGACGTGAAGGCAAGACTTGAGTCTGCAAACTTTCAGGCAAACCTAGGAATCTAACTACTGCCCTAGCTCCAAAACCGCACCGGAACCAGAAGTGTCCACTCGATGGTTTATCGCGCGTTCTCTTCCATCGCTACATTCCGCCACACCTGTTACTTTGGCTGCTGAACCGATGACGCTCTCAACAAGTACAGTCATCTCACCAAGTCCAGTGTTCATTTGAATCTCTTGTCCCGCACTAAGTGCTGGCTGTTTCTCTAAAGACTCACCAAGCCAACGCTCAAACTCAGACTTGTTCGCATCAACAATGCAAGAATCCGCGGCTGTAATTACTTCTGCGCCTTCGTTTGGCTGCTGACTCTGCTGCTGGCTGCTACTCCAGAAGATCCCCAGACCTACCACCAAAATGATAGAGATCAGGGGCAAAGCGAAAAGGCTCAATTCTGGTTTTGCATTGTTCTCAAGCTCAACAAAGCCGACCCCATCTAGATGCACTTGCTTACTCCGTGAGGCGTTGGCTCTTTCAAAAAGGCTAGCGATTAGCTCTCTGTTGCTTGCTGAGTCTGCAATTAGTACGTAAGGGGTGCTTCCAAGGTTTATTAGGCTTGGAGTCGGAGTCAGATGTTCAATTGATTTGTATATTTGAGCCCAACTTGGTCCGTAGAAAACATTTGAAACGAGCAACATCGACTGCCCGAGTGGGTCCTGGACGCAGATTGCCTCAACGCCTGGAAGTTTTAGCTTTTTACCGGTTGAGTATCCCAATGCGGTCAGTTTTCTAGCTACTACGGATCTCATCTCTAAACGCTAGTTTGAGCGGGCAAAGAAGTGAGAGCTTGATTCAAGGTTTGGGATAACTCCTAGACTTATGAAGTGCCCGATTTTCTAGTCGCAGGATTTGATCCTGACTTTGTCGCTTATAACGAGGGTCTCCGGCTGCAGCGTGAGGTGCACAGGGAAGTGGTCGCCAAGTCCAGACCCGACACTGTCATTTTGCTTGAGCACAGCAGCGTATACACAGCGGGCAAAAGAACTGAAGACTCCGAACGACCAGATGATGGCACCGAGGTCATCGAGGTTGACCGTGGAGGAAAGCTAACCTGGCATGGCCCTGGCCAATTGGTTGGCTACCCGATTATGAGACTTCCAGAGCCTTTTGATGTGGTGGGTTACGTGCGCTTTCTCGAGCAAGTGCTAATTGACGTCTGTAGTGATTTTGGATTAGCCACTGAGCGCGTGGTAGGCCGCTCGGGAGTTTGGGCTCCAACTGGTGACACCCACTTGAAAGTTGCGGCTATTGGCATCAGGGTCTCCGAGCGGGTAGCCATGCATGGCTTTGCTTTGAATTGCTCCAACTCACTGGATGCCTATGATCACATCGTGGCTTGTGGAATTGATGATGCTGGGACTAGCTCGATAACTGAACTGACTGGCACTTTGGTCACCCCGGCTATGGCTGCTGAGCGAGTAAAGCTGCGCCTGACCGACATTGCTAAAGTTGTACTATGAGCCAGATCGACCAAGGTGAAAAGCCTGCCAAAAAGATGCTTCGAATCGAGGCTCGAAACTCGGCCATTCCCATTGAGCGCAAGCCTGAGTGGATTAGAACCGTTGCAAAAATGGGTCCTGAGTATCAGGCCATGCAAAAACTTGTTAAAGCTGAGAACCTAAACACTGTTTGCCAGGAAGCTGGTTGCCCAAACATATACGAGTGCTGGGAAGATCGGGAAGCTACTTTCTTGATTGGTGGCTCACAGTGCACGAGGCGATGTGATTTCTGCCAGATTGACACCGGAAAGCCGGTGGCCTTTGATCCCGACGAGCCTAGGCGAGTTGCAGTTTCTGTAAAACAAATGCAACTTCGCTACGCGACTGTTACCGGTGTCGCAAGAGATGATCTTCCAGATGAAGGTGCCTGGCTCTACGCCGAGACCATCAAGCAGATACACAAGAAGTCACCCGGTACTGGAGTTGAGATTTTAGTTCCTGACTTCTCAGGTAACCCACATTTACTAAAGAAGGTTTTTGACGCCAAGCCAGAGGTTTTTGCTCACAACGTAGAAACAGTTCCACGCATCTTTAAGGAGATTCGCCCAGCTTTTAGTTATGAAAGATCGCTTGATGTAATCACTCAGGCCCGAGAATATGGCCTAGTAACCAAGTCAAACTTGATCCTTGGAATGGGTGAAACTATTGAAGAGATTTCGCAAGCAATGAAAGATTTGCATGATGCAGGAACTGACATCTTGACCATTACTCAGTATTTGCGACCAACCCCTAAACACCACCCAGTTTCACGCTGGGTAAAGCCTCAGGAGTTTGTTGAGCTCAAGAACGAAGC
>JBIIQS010000094.1:0-3719 GCA_044341965.1 Rhodoluna sp. | reverse complement strand
TCACCTGGTTAATTTGAGTTGACTCAATAATCATTGCCGAATTGGCCACTAAATTCGTGGATTGAGCACTCGCGATTGGTGCAGGAAGCGGCTGACCCAACACTGCTTGATCGGTCAAACGAAGAAATACTGGGTTGGTATTTGCAACCATGCCTAGGCGGCTAGCGGTGTTTAGCAAATTCTGATTGGAAGCCAGGGATGATACTTCTTCGGAAAGAATCTGTGATGTAGTTTCCAGCTCTCGCTTTTCTCTCTTCAGATCAGATAGCTCATACACAGACTGAGAGGTGAGGATGGTAAGTAGCAGGTGGAGTATGGAGATAGCTACGAAGCCTGTCACCAGAATCATTACCACCGGAGCACTGACGCGAGATTTTCTAAGTGAATTCATGCTACTTTCCTGATTTTTTCCGCCACTCGCAAGCGCACAGAAGCAGAGCGCGGGTTTGCAGCTATTTCTTGGAGGGTTGCCTGCTCGGCGCCCTTTATTACTAATTTCAAAACTGGAGCGTGCTCTGGAAGCTCGAAAGGCAAGTCAATTGGCGCTGATGAAGTAGCAGCTTGGACAATGGCTTGCTTTACGATGCGATCTTCCAGCGAGTGGTAGGCCAGCACCAGCAACCTGCCGCCGATTTCAAGAGCATTGATGGCTGCCGGAATGGCACTTTCTAAAATCTCTAGCTCTTGGTTCACGGCGATTCGAAGAGCCTGGAAGACCCGCTTTGCAGGGTGACCAGATGATTTACCTGGGATGAAAGGCACGATCTGGCTGATGATTCCGGCCAGTTGTTTGCTGGAAACAATCGGTTCGGCAGTTCGTCTAGAAACTATCTCGGACGCTATTTTCTTAGCAAAGCGCTCTTCGCCGTATTCCTTGAAGATTCGAGCTAGCTCTAGTTCGCTAGCGGTTGCAATCAGCTCAGCGGCGGTTTCTCCAGCAGAAGAATCCATTCGCATATCAAGCGGGGCATCAAAGCTGTAAGCGAAGCCACGATCTGGGCTATCGATTTGCATTGAGCTAACGCCAAGATCCATCAAAATTGCCGACGCTTCAGAAAAACCGAACTTCGAAAGAGCCTCAGGAATTTGCTCATATGTGCCGTGAAAATACTTCACGCGTGAGCCAAACACCTCAAGCCGTTTGCCGGCAAGCTCTAGAGCAACCAGGTCACGGTCGATTCCAATTACAGTTAGGTTCTCAAAACTATTTAAAAAAGCCTCAGCATGTCCTCCAAGGCCAAGGGTGCAATCAACGAGCACCGCGGCATCACTTGCGAGCGCAGGGGCTAGCAACTCCAAGGTACGAGCTAGCATCACGGGTTCGTGTAGTGATTCGAGATTCTTGTTTGTCATGAGGTGATAGGCCCCCTAGCCACCTGATTGGTTTTGATATCGGGGAAGAAAATCAAACCCAAATCAGGCAGTCAAGGTCAAAACAGGCCTGGAATCACCTCCTCGGAAATTTCCGAGAAGTCATTTTCTTTATTTGCTAAGTAATCAGTCCAAGCCGTAGCGTCCCAAATCTCTGCCCTGGACCCAACGCCAATAACAACTAGCTCTTTACCTAGTCCTGCGTAGGTTCTTAGAGCTGGTGGGATAGTTACTCTTCCCTGCTTGTCAGGGATCTCGTCCGATGCCCCGGAAAGAAAGATTCTTAGGTAGTCGCGGGCCTGCTTGCTAGTGATTGGCGCCTGGCGAATGGTTTCGTTGATCGCCTCAAACTCTTTTGAGGAGAAAACGTAAAGACAACGGTCTTGGCCACGGGTCAGCACTAGTCCAGAAGAAAGATCATCGCGGAACTTGGCGGGAAGAATAACCCTGCCCTTTTCGTCCAACTTGGGGGCGTGAGTGCCTAGAAGCATCGAAATCCCCTTCCCCTTGAAAAAATCCGCTTTTGCGATTTCCTCCACTATACACCACTTTGACCCACTTTGTGGACAAAATTGGGAAAAAAGAGCCATTTGGGCGTGTTTGGCCTTAAATGAAAAAAGACCCTCAAAATGAGGGCCAAATTGGGCTAACTTACTGGGATTTACTCTCCCTGCCTCTTATCCCAGCGGTCTTCGAAGAAATTACGGCCAGGCTTTGAGGAGTTTGGGGTGGATTGGCCAAAACCAGAACTTAGGTCCGGAAGCTGGATGTTGGAGGTGGCAACAAATAGGCCAGCAAGCATGATCAAGAATCCAACCACGCCAACAATTGAGAACTGAATAAGCACACCAGTTAGAAGCACCCCGAGCCCCACTACGGCCAATAGTGCTCCACCGATCAGCTTGGCTGCAGGATTTCCGACCCGCTTAGCCTTAGCGGCTATGCCCTTGTCGCTATCCATGAGCCCACGCTCTAGCTCATCTAGCAGCTGCTGTTCGCGCTCTGACAAACCCATAAGGAACTCCCAATTCGATAGCTCTTGAGCTAAGTCTAACTCAATCAAGCTAGTTAGGCTATTGCTGTGAATGAATCCGAGAGCCTGCTGAAATTGGTGCAGGAGCACCTGGACGAGTTTTGTGCCACCCAGCTGCGAGAGTTCGGGGCAATTTCGGAAGACCTAGCGCCTTTGGTTAGTTACACCCAAGCCCTCCTGCAAGGCGGCAAGCGTTTTCGGGCGCTGTTTTGCTATTGGTCCTGGGTTGGTCACCTTGGCACTGCGCCTATTCAATCGAGCGAACAGCGTGCGCGCTCGGCGGAAGCCATGGTTGGAATTGCGGCCTCACTCGAGATGTTTCAGGGTGCGGCTTTGGTCCACGATGACCTCATAGACCAGTCCGATCTGCGCCGCGGTCAGCCAGCAGTTCACAAACGATTTGAAACCCTCCATAAAAACTCTTACTGGGCTGGCTCACCGGAGAGATTTGGTGTTGCAGGATCTGTTCTTGTTGGCGATCTAATGCTTGGGTGGAGCAGCGAGATATTCGGTAGCGCGCTACTGAACGCTCCAAGTAACGAGGTTTCGGCAGCTTGCCGAGATGAGTTCAGCCGAATGCGCGTTGAAGTAATGGCTGGTCAGTACCTGGACGTCGTGGAAGAAAATGCCGCAATCACAAGACCGGTTGAAGATGCCGTAGGCAGGGCCAACAACGTCATTTTGTACAAGAGCGCCAAGTATTCAATCGAAGCACCACTTCTAATTGGTGCCGCATTCGCGGGGGCTAATCCTGATCAGCTAAGACAGCTATCGGAGTTTGGTGTTCCACTAGGAATGGCTTTCCAATTGCGCGACGATGTGCTTGGGGTCTTTGGTGATTCAGCCGTTACTGGTAAACCTGCAGGCGATGACCTTAGAGAAGGAAAGCGCACTGTGCTCATTGGTTACACCAGGGCCTCTTTGACGGCCTCCGTTGGCAAGCTGTTTGACGAAATGCTCTCTTCGCGAGAGCTAACTGATGAGCAGGTTTCATTCTTGCAACAAACAATCATTGGCTCTAAAGCTCTGGAGAAAGTTGAGCGAACCATTACCGAGCTAGCCGATCAGGCAATGGCGGCTTTAGAAAGAATTGAAATCGATGGCCAGGCCAAGGCGCAACTAAAGTCGATGGCTCAAAAGGTTATCAACCGCCAGGCTTAGATATCTAGCATCTGAGCTAGTCGCCTTACTGGGGCCTTTTTTCCTTCCAAAAGAGATTCAATTGGTGTCTGACCCAAAACATCAGAGTGAGTAAATAGCCAGTCGATGGACTCTTCAATGCTGTAGCCAGAATCCAGCAGCATGATGATGGTTC
>JBIIQS010000093.1:0-3730 GCA_044341965.1 Rhodoluna sp. | reverse complement strand
CGGGGCTGGTTTAGCCTACGGGGCTCAAGTAGTGGTTGTGCCCTAAACTTACAATCGGTCAATCAAACAACTAGGAGACAAAAAAAATGGCACTTTCTGCAGCAGAAGTACTTAGCGCACTGGCAGAGATCGTAAACGATGAAACCGGTATTGCAAACGATGCCGTGCAGCTAGACAAGTCATTCACTGACGATCTAGACATTGACTCAATCTCGATGATGACCATCGTCGTCAACGCCGAAGACAAGTTTGATGTAAAGATTCCAGACGAAGAGGTAAAGAACCTTCTTACCGTTGGTGACGCTGTGAACTTCATCACAAAGGCGCAAGGCTAAAAACCTTGGTCCACAAAGTTGTTGTCACTGGCATTGGCGCAACTACGCCACTTGGTGGCGACAGCAAATCCACCTGGCAAGCTTTGCTTGCCGGTGAATCGGGCGTAACGACCCTTACTCAAGACTGGGTAGCTCAGTATGAGCTTCCGGTTACCTTTGCCGGTCAAGCCAAAGTTCCTGCCAAGGAAATGCTCACCCCGCAAGAAGCCAAAAGACTAGACCCATCGAGCCAGCTCGCTCTAGTTTCAGCTCGCGAGGCTTGGCTTGATGCCGGCTCCCCCGAAGTTGCCCCAGAGCGTCTAGCGGTCGAATACGCAACGGGTATTGGTGGAATATGGACCCTGCTTGATGCCTACGACACCCTCAAGGAGCGCGGTCCGAGGCGAGTGCTACCAATGACCGTGCCGATGCTAATGGCCAATGGTCCAGCTGCCGCCATCGGAATGGAACTACACGCCAGAGCTGGAGTAAGAACAGCAGTTTCGGCATGCGCATCTGGAACCGAGGCGATAGCCAACGCGTTCAACAGAATTCGAAACGGTGAAGCAGACATAATTGTCGCCGGTGGTGCCGAAGCCGCTATCCACCCTCTTCCCATTGCATCCTTTGCTGCCATGCACGCGCTATCTAAGAGAAACGACGACCCTGCAGGAGCTTCCAGGCCCTATGACACCGCTCGCGATGGTTTCGTGATGGGTGAGGGTGCCGGAACACTGATTCTGGAAAGCGAAGAACACGCCAAGGCTCGTGGGGCAAAGATTTACGCCGAGGTCGTTGGCGCAGCTGTGACTTCAGATGCTCATCACATCACTGCTCCTGATCCCGAAGGAACTGCGGCAGCTAGAGCCATGCTTGGCGCCCTAGAGCAATCTGGCAGCTCAATAGCTGATGTCGCTCACATCAACGCTCACGCCACCAGCACACCGGTGGGAGACATTGCAGAATATCAAGCACTAAAGCGAGTCTTTGGCGAGAAGGTATCTAGTATCCCGGTCTCTGCAACCAAGGCCTCCACCGGACACTTGCTTGGAGGAGCTGGAGCGATTGAAGCAATTTTTACAGTTCTAGCACTGCACGAAAAAACAGCGCCCCCAACAATAAACCTTGAGAATCAAGATCCAGAGATAAAGCTAGATGTCGTTGTTTCTCCAAGGAAGCTAGAGGGGTCTCACATTCTGGCTATAACTAACTCGTTCGGCTTCGGCGGTCACAACGCTGTTGTTGCTTTCCGATCCGTCGAATAATTCTCGGTAGCTTTCAAGTTCGTCGTCAAAAGCCTGACCTAGGACTTTTCGGAGCTCAGCTTGAAGCTTCATTCCGTTAGACCCACATCTATCCACAATAAATCGCAACTGGTTTTCGCTGACCAGAATATTTCCAGCTTCATCAGTAGCGGATGAGAACATGCCGAGATTTGGTGTGTAGCTCCAGCGGTATCCGGCAACATACGTGGAGTCTTGCTGGATCACCTCAAAGGAAAGTTGCTTGAGGTTCATAAACGATGTGGCAAGAACTGCCCCGGCACCTGCTTGGGCTTCCCAAAGCGCAAGAGCGCGATAGCCTGCGCTTGGGGCAGGCAAGGCGTGCCAGCTAATGGTTATTGGAGCTCCGCATACCCCCGAGATAGTCCACTCGATGTGGGCAAGCAAAGCACTGGGCGCTTGGTGAATAAACACGAGCCCTTTAGACATACTTTCACCTCCAAACCTAGGTACGTCTTCCCCTACGACCTTTATTTGGTGGTTCTCCAAGGCTAGACCTAGCTGCGGAACAAGTCAAAACAAGCAGCTAAAATTGCAACAGTATGAGCAAGCTATATTTCCGCCACGGTGCGATGAACTCAGGTAAGTCAACTGCCCTACTGCAGGCCGCCTACAACTACGAAGAGCGTGGCCAAGCGGTATTACTTGCCAAGCCAGCGGTAGACACCAAGGGAGACATGGCTATCTTGTCAAGGCTTGGCGTTGATCGGAAGGTTGATTTCCTGGTAACTCCTGAGCTAAATCTTAGAAAAGAATTTCAAAAGAGATCAACTCTGCACCGAGAAAAGACCGGCAAGAGAGTTGCCTGCCTGCTGTTGGATGAATCGCAGTTTCTAACCCGTGAGCAAGTCGATCAAGCTCTAGAAATTGCAGTTTTGGATGATGTGCCGGTACTGGCTTATGGTATCCGCACAGACTTTCTAACTAATGGCTTCCCGGGCTCACTTCGACTCCTTGAGATCGCACACAGCCTCGAAGAGCTAAAGACAATCTGTCGCTGTGGCAAAAAAGCTATGTTCAACGCAAGAAAGATTAATGACAGCTTCATCTTTGACGGCGACCAGGTAGCTATTGATGGCGAAGAGGTAACGTACGAGTCGCTATGCGCATCGTGTTACTTTCGAGAAAAGGGCAACGCCGCTTCGGTGGTCTAGATAGCGTGCGAAACATTCAGGCACAAAAAGCAATAGCAATTGCCCTGGTTCTCGGCGGCTTGATTACTGGCTGCACAGCAGCTACAGAGCCGAGTGCCGAGCCAGAAGTGTCTAAGTCCCCCGAATTCTTCTTTTACCCAACCGGATCCGCTTCGAGTAACTTGCCGGTGTTTGAGAGTGTCATGAAAGAATCAGGGGCTGGAAAGCCCAATCATGATCTAACTGAAAGTATCAAGCTGCTTAGGGAAACCGGCTTTAGCATCGAAGCCATGACCCACACCGCAGTTGAGAGCAAAATTGGAGCTTCGGTTGACTCGGTCAGCTTGGCAATAGCCTTCAAGGGAGAGTGCCTTATCGCCCAGTTCTCCGACACCTGGCTCACCACAACCGTCGCGGAGGAACTAGCCTCTGGATGCTTGATAGGGGAAGTTGTCAAAGCAAGCCTAGAGACCGAACAACAAAACTAAGCCTTCAACGTATTACTCAACTGTTGACTGCTCGGACAAGAAAGTCTGAGCAATCCACGGGAACACCCATTCAAAGAGCACAAAAACTACAATCACCAAGATGATCGTCAGCTGAATCAACTTCAGAAATACTCCCCCAGGTAGTAATCGCCATAACGCTGCATACATTAGGAATTCTCTTTCACTAAATCGGCTATTTCGTTTGGAGGTCCACCATCTCTTGGATACCAACCGCTGTATAGACCGTAGGCGATAACGCGCTCAGAGACCGTGAACTTAGGGTGGCAACTAGTAAGGGTTATCACCCGGGAACCTGGAACCTCTTCCAGTAATTTTGGAAATGAATTCAAGACCTTGACGTCTGTTTCCCAGACATACTCAAGATTTCTAAACTCGTAAGCGTGCCATCCCTCCGGCACTTCAACATAGATCTGGTCACCGATACGAAGCTCGCCTATGTCTCCAAAGGGTGCTCCAAATGTTGTTCGGTGAGCTGCTAGGGCGAAATTTCC
>JBIIQS010000092.1:0-3749 GCA_044341965.1 Rhodoluna sp. | reverse complement strand
AACATGGGTGAGATGAGTGAAGTGGATTCACGCCGCATGCTTGATTTCATGTTGGGCCTCAAAGAAGGGCTTGAAGGACACATGCGTCGTGTGACTTCAAAAGTTTTCTTGCTGACCCCGACTCATGTAGCCGTGAATCAAGAAGAGCAAGAACAGCAATCAAACGAGGTGGACGAGCTTCTAGTTCGTCCCTAGATTACTTATATGAGCATGCTTGCTCTGATTGCTTACTGGGCTCTGCAGATTTATTTCTACTCTCTCATCGGCAGATTAATCCTTGATCTCTTGATTTCCTTTAGGCCAGGATTCAGGCCCAAGGGCTTGTTACTTCCGGTTTCGGAGATCATATTCACCGTTACAGACCCACCACTTAAATTTCTGAGAAGGTATATAAAACCCGTAAGATTCGGGGCAATTTCTCTTGACTTCGCCTGGACTCTATTGGTTTTGGTGGTAATTTTGCTTCGAAACTTGGTCCTAGGCTTCGTCTAGCCCCAGAGAGAATCTTGGGTTAGACTTTTTGAGCTACGGCCTATAGGGCCAACCGAAAGAGGATATCCCCAATGCCACTTACACCCGAAGACGTTGTCAATAAGAGATTTCAGCCAACCAAGTTTCGCGAAGGCTACGATCAGGACGAAGTTGACGATTTTCTGGACGAGATCGTTGTTGAGCTAAGACGCGTTCACCAGGAGAACGAGGATCTTCGCAGAAGGCTTCTTGCGGCCGATGGCCGTATTGCCGAGCTTCAAAGAAGCGGTGCAGACTTGCCAGCTCAGCTCGCCTCAGCCCCATCGGTCAGTGCTCCAGTTGCTGTCACTCCATTCCCAGAGGCAGTGTCTGACCCTTCCACACTTGATTCTTCCAACACCAACAACTTGCTACAGCTTGCTCGTAAGCTCCACGATGAGCACGTTCGCGAAGGCATGGTCAAGCGCGATGAGCTGATCGCTGAAGGTCACGCAACCGCTGCCAGAATTGTTCGTGAAGCAGAGGCCCAGCAGCGTTCCGAGCTAAACCGACTGGAGCAGGAGAAGGCTGTTGTCGAGCACAGGATCCAAGAGCTAAAGAGCTTCGAGCGCGAGTACCGCACCAAGCTCAAGAGGTACATTGAGTCACAACTTACTGACCTTGATGCAGCTGGAGTGGCACCAACTCAGGCCCCAGGATATACCCCTGGCCTAAGCATCTAGTTTTCTTGATGAGCTCTAGAGCTAAAATAAGTCGTTGGCTGTATCTGGTTGTTGCGCTAGTTGCGATAACAATTGATCAATTCACCAAGAACCTCGCAATTGCAAGTCTTGAACTAGGCACTAGCTATCCAGTCCTTGGAGATTTATTATCTTGGAGACTTTTATATAACGACTCTGCGGCTTTTGGTTTGGGTTTTGGCTACACCTGGATCCTTGCCGTTATTTCTGCATTTGCTGCGCTTGCTACCATTTGGTTCTCAAGAAAATTAGAATCAATTTCCTGGTCGCTCATGATTGGCGTTTTTCTAGGCGGTGTGGTTGGGAATCTGGTTGACAGATTGATCCGCGAACCAAGATTTGGCAATGGCCACGTTGTTGATTTCATTCAGATTCCAATGAATTTTCCAATCTTTAATCTCGCTGACACATTTATTGTTTCAATGGCAATCCTTACTGTCATTCGAGTCATGAGAGGCGAGAACCTAGGCGGCATCGAGCCCAAGACCAAATGACGCTTCGATTTGAAATAGACGCTTCACTTTCCGGTGAAAGAGTTGACACTGCCTTAGCTAGACTGCTTGGAATTTCCAGGTCCGTTGCGGCCGAACTTTGCGAACGGGGTGATGCCCAGGTCTCCAACAAGGTTCTTTCCAAGTCTGATCGGGTGAACCTTGCAGACGTATTGACGGTCAAGCCACCGATTGCTGCAGAACCTCTTAGAGTCACCGAGACACCAGTCGATGAGCTGCTCGTGATTTACCAAGATGAGGACATTGTTGTTGTTGACAAACCCGCGGGTGTAGTAGCTCATCCCACCGTTGGATTTAACGGCCCAACCGTCGCCGGCGCTTTGCTAGCGCGAGGTATTCAGCTTTCGACCTCCGGGGCGCAGGAGCGCCAGGGAATAGTGCAGCGATTAGATGTTGGAACAAGTGGCCTAATGATGCTGGCAAAATCAGAGC
This sequence comes from Rhodoluna sp., assembly GCA_044341965.1. Classification (GTDB taxonomy): domain Bacteria; phylum Actinomycetota; class Actinomycetes; order Actinomycetales; family Microbacteriaceae; genus Rhodoluna. The sequence continues at coordinate 1,594 of JBIIQS010000092.1, read as the reverse complement.
TTGCCTACTCGAAACTTAAGCAGGCGTTTCGCGATCGAGCGGTTCACAAGATTTACCACGCGATTATCCAGGGGCAACCAGATCCTTCTGAGGGAACCCTAGATGCCCCAATCGGTCGCCACCCGAAAGCTGAGTTCAAGTTCGCAATCGTTGAAGGCGGCAAGCCATCGATCACGCACTACAAGACACTCGAGCTTTTCCCAGCCAGCACATTGTGTGAAGTGAATTTGGAAACTGGTAGAACTCACCAAATTCGTGTTCACTTCTCAGCTTTCAAGCATCCGCTTCTGGGGGACACCATGTATGGGGCAGACCCAAAGTTAGCTAAGAGTCTTGGACTTACGAGACAGTGGCTTCACGCTAAAGAGTTGGGTTTCGAGCATCCAATCACAGCCAAGCAGATTCACTTGGTTTCTGAGTATCCTGCTGACTTGGCGGTAGTGCTTGAACGGCTGAGGTCGTAAATAGCCTTAGGCTAATTTTCAATCACTCAATCACCTAGGCGGGGTTTCGTTGTCGACAAAGGATTCTTTTGTGCACCTTCATGTGCACAGCGAATATTCCATGCTCGATGGAGCGGCCCGAATTGGGCCACTAACCAAAGCTGCAGCCGAGATGGGGATGCCGGCAATTGCCATCACCGATCACGGCAATAACTTTGGTGCCTACGACTTTTATCAAACAGCTAAGGCAAATGGTATAAAGCCAATCATCGGTATCGAGGCCTACCTAGCTCCTGGAACCGCTAGAACCGATCGCACCAGGGTCAAGTGGGGAACAGGTGGAGAGGATGACGTATCTGGTGGTGGTGCCTATACACATCTAACGATGCTCGCCGAAACCACCGAGGGAATGTACAACTTATTCAAGATGTCATCCAAGGCATATCTGGATGGCTTCTACTTCAAGCCCCGCATGGACCGCGAGCTGTTGCAGGAATACTCAAAGGGGATCATTGCAACCACAGGTTGCGCGTCAGGAGAGGTCCAAACTCTCATTCGCCTCGGTCAGTATGACAAGGCAGTTGAGGCAGCAGCTTTTTACAGGGATGTCTTTGGCAAAGACAGTTACTTCGTCGAAATCATGGATCACGGAATCGACATCGAGCGTCGCGCCACTTCTGACCTACTGAGACTTGCTAAGGACTTAGGGCTTTCCCTGGTGGCTACCAACGATTTGCACTACACCCATGCATCCGAGGCCACAGCTCATGAGGCTCTGCTTTGTGTGCAGTCATCAACCAACTTGCTGGATCCCAATCGCTTCAAGTTTGATGGCGCTGAGTATTACTTGAAATCACCAGCTGAAATGCGGGAACTTTTCCGCGATCACCCAGACGCCTGTGACAACACCTTGTTGATTGCCGAGCGCTGCAATGTGGAGTTCCAAAAGCGAGATCTAATGCCCAAGTTCCCACTACCGGAGGGAGAGACCGAGGCTAGCTGGTTTGCTAAAGAAGTAGATCGCGGAATGAAGCGCCGCTATGGCCAGAACGTGCCAGAGCTTCAAGCCAACCAGGCCAAGTACGAAGTAAGCGTCATCGCACAAATGGGATTTCCTGGCTACTTCTTGGTAGTGGCTGACTTTATTGCTT
>JBIIQS010000091.1:0-3781 GCA_044341965.1 Rhodoluna sp. | reverse complement strand
CATCAACGAAAAAGTTTCTGCGTACCGGATTCAGCAAGTATGCGAGCAAAAGTGCGTCGTCTGAAACACCATCGATGTCTAGCTCGTGCTCCATAAGAAGTCTTTTTGTCCCCTTGTAATCAAACAGGACTTTTTTCTTGGACCCATCTGCTAACCAACTTGCAAGAATTGAGGACTGCTTTCCTGACAGAAAGATTCTTGTAGCCGCGGAGGCAAAACCAAACAGCAATCCATTGTCAATTTCTTCGATTTCCAGGCCAACAACTTCCTCGCCCGAAAGCCATTTCATCAGCTCAGCTTCAGACAAATCCTTCGATGGTGGAATTTCAAGTTTTGCGACTGCAGATTTAGGTGCATGATCCTGAAAGGGTGCAGTCGTTGTTGCCGCAGGAGCGGAGCCTAGACCGTTGGTTTGGGTGCCGGCTGTCCCGCGCAATCGAAGCACTCTCTCGGTAAGAGTCTTAAAGTGCATCTTGGAAAAAGCAGTGCGAACTCGAGCCTCATCCACCGCGGTCAGCCGGAAAGACTCAAATTCAACACCCATGTCGAGGTCCCGAACAAGATGATTGAGTCTTCGGTTTCGAAGAGCAAGCTCGTAGTTCTCTCTGAGTGACTCCCCCACTTTCCCTGGCACATCTGCAAAGTTCTCTAAAATTGTCTTGAGATCACCGTGCTGCTGCAACCACTTGGCGGCTGTTTTTGGACCGACACCTGGAATGCCTGGAAGGTTATCTGAAGTCTCCCCCACCAGAGCTGCGAGATCCGGGTACTGCCTTGCATGGATTCCGTAGCGTTCTAGAACAGCTGCATCGTCCATCCGCGCTAGGTTCATGACACCCTTGACTGGATAAAGGATTGTGGTGTCATCACTAATCAGTTGGAAGGTATCGCGGTCTCCAGAAACTACTAATACCTTGAATCCAGCTGCGCTGGCTTGGTCCGCGAGTGATGCAAGGATGTCATCTGCCTCGTAGTCTTTCTTGGTAAGCGTTTTGATGTTCATGCTTTCCATGGCATCTTCCAAAAGTTCGGTCTGACCGAAGAATTCAGGTGGGGTCTCCCCGCGATTTCCCTTGTATTCCGGATACTCGATTGCGCGGAACGAAGGTCCTGAGATGTCGAATGCGACTGCAAGATGGGTTGGTTTCTCACCCTCGAGAAGGTTTAGCAGCATAGAGATAAATCCGTGAACTGCGTTTGTGTGCTGACCGTCTGGCGTTTTGAAGTTGGAGGGATTCAGTGCATAGAAAGCTCTAAAAGCCAGAGAATGCCCGTCAATAAGCATCAAGGTAGGCTTAGGATTCATGATTGCAAGCCTACTTTGCTTGTAGGTGAAACCAATGAGAGGGAAGTTGCATGTCAGGCCAAGACCCAATTCTTAGCGACGTAGCAAAACAAGTTGCAGCACAACGAGGCGTAGGGGCTCTCGCTGAGAAAATGGGTATCCAGATTCTTGAACTAAGCGCTGAGCGGGCTGTCGCAACGATGCCGGTCGAAGGCAACACTCAGCCAATTGGTTTGCTTCACGGCGGTGCGTATCTTGTGCTTGGCGAGACTTTAGGTTCGTTCGCCGCTAACGTTTGGGCTCACCCAAACGGTCACGCAGTTGGAATCGAAATCTCTGCCTCCCATACAAAGTCCGCTACTCGGGGCTTGGTGACTGGTACAGCAACAGCATTGTCACTCGGAAAAACGCTAACTGTTCACGAAATCGTGGTGACAAACGAAGCCGGCGAAAGACTTTCCACCGTGCGTATAACCAATCTGATAAGGAAAGCTAATTCTCCAGCTGATCAAGAATAGTTCTGGCAACATCAACCATTCCAATTCGCCTATCCATGGCTGCCTTTTGTATCCACCTGAATGCATCCGGTTCTGAAAGTCCCATCTGAACTCCGAGAACACCCTTGGCGCGTTCAACTAGCTTTCTTGTTTCAAGCCTCTCGGTTAGATCAGACACTTCCGATTCCAGCTGAGTTAGCTGCTGAAAGCGAGATAACGCAACCTCAATTGCCGGAAGAAGGTCCTCTGGAGAAAATGGCTTCACAAGAAAAGCCATTGCCCCTACTTCCGAAGCCCGTGTTACTAGCTCTTGTTGATTGAAAGCTGTTAGAAACACAACTGGAATTCGCAGTTTGGCAATCTGCTCCGCTGCCGAAAGTCCGTCCATGTCTGGCATCTTGATGTCCATCACCATGAGATCAGGCTTAAGTTCTTTGGCAAGTTCAATTGCCTTTAGGCCATCTCCGGCCTCTCCAACGACATCGAAGCCTTGATCTTTCAAGGTTTCAACAATGTCCATCCGAATCAGCGATTCGTCCTCGGCAACTACTATTCGTCGCTTTGAGTTGTGTTCCATGTCGCTTACTTTATGGCACTTTCGGGTACTAGCGCTAAAACAAATCGGTTAGAGTTGAACACGTGGTACTGCCGGAATGGCGGAACGGCAGACGCGGAGCACTCAAAATGCTTTGTTCGAAAGGACGTGTGGGTTCGAATCCCACTTCCGGCACCACGAAATCTTAGCTCTCGGCACCGGTTCCAACCTTGTGCACTCGAAGAGTATTAGTCGAACCAGACACCCCAGGCGGGGTTCCAGCAACAACAACTACCTCATCCCCAACCTTGCACATTCCCTGCTCTAGAACAGAGATGTCCACCTGTTCAAACATTGCGTCCGTGTGGGTGACTTTTGGAACAATGTAGGTTTTCGATCCCCACACCAGCGACAGCTCCCGAGCTGTTTGAACGTTCGGAGTGAAAGAAAGAACCGGCACGGCTGATCTCAATCTGGAGATTCTGCGCAACGAATCTCCACCTTCGGTGAACACGCAGACAAATTTTGAACCAAGGAGCTCTGCAATTTCCATTGCTGCAAACGAGACCGCTCCACCCTGGGTGTGAGGTCTAGTTCCAAGGTCTGGGATCCTCGAAAGACCATTCTCCTCAGTTGACTGAATTATCTTTGCCATGGTTGAAACAGTTTCAACCGGGAATGACCCAACGCTGGTTTCGCCAGATAACATCAAGGCGTCGGCCCCATCCAAAACAGCGTTTGCAACATCGCTGGTTTCCGCACGGGTTGGAATGCTCGATGAGATCATGGATTCAAGCATCTGGGTTGCAACAATTACTGGCTTTGCCCAGCGACGTGCAAGTTCAACGGCTCGCTTTTGAACCAGCGGAACCTGCTCAAGAGGAAGTTCAACACCAAGATCACCTCGAGCCACCATAATTGCGTCGAAGGCATCAATTATTTCCTCAAGATTCTCAACAGCTTGTGGTTTCTCAATCTTTGCGATTACGGGGACTTTGCGACCCTCTTCGCGCATAATCTCGTGGACCCGATCGATGTCAGATGCGTTTCTCACGAACGATAGCGCCACCATGTCCACACCGAGCTTTAGGGCCCAACGCAAATCATCCTCATCCTTTTCTGAAAGCGCCGGAACATTTACAGCAACTCCAGGAAGGTTAATACCCTTGTTGTTGGAAACCAGACCTGGGATCTCAACCTCGGTTGTCACAGTGGTGTCAGAAACTGCTACCGCTCTAAGTTTGACCTTGCCATCGTCAATCAAAAGGAAATCGCCAACTTTGACATCGCCTGAAAGACCCTTGAATGTGGTGCCACAGATGTTGACATCGCCTTCTATCTCATCGGTCGTGATCTTGAAAGTGGCACCCTTTTCTAGCTTTACCGGACCATCTTTGAACTTTGTCAAACGAATCTTCGGACCCTGCAGGTCCACAAAAACTCCCACTGGCTTATCTAGGTCAC
>JBIIQS010000090.1:0-3790 GCA_044341965.1 Rhodoluna sp. | reverse complement strand
TAGAGGCCATTCAGGCTTCTTGGCCAGCCAGCTAAGCTAATTCCAAGAAACACAAGTAATTGAATTGTGTGGGCCCTGATGAAAATCAGGGCCCACACTTTCAGTACAACTGGGAAAGACCTAAATGTTTGCTATTGACATAATCGCCAGAAAAACTGGCTGGGAAATCATTGCTCCCAATCTGATTATGTTGGTATCTGGCCTTTTGGCATTTGCCGCGATTGTTTTTTTGATGTTCGTTTTAGCTGAACGAAGCTCAGTCAAAGCCCAAGAGTGGGTAAGGTATCTAGTTTTCCTTGTTCCAGCTCTAGTGCTACTAATTATTGGATTGATTTACCCAGCCATTAGAACCTTGATTATGTCGTTCATGGATGCAGACAGTGAAACGTTTGTTGGGATGGATAACTATGTCTGGGCATTTACTAGACCGGAAATTCTTCAAGTATTAGGCACAACAGCTATTTGGGTCATTGTTGCGCCATTGGCATCCACCTTCATTGGTCTGGTGATTGCCTATCTAACCGACCGCATGAAATCAGCGGCAGCTGTAAAGTCACTAATTTTTATGCCAATGGCTATTTCCATGGTGGGGGCTTCAATCATTTGGAAGTTCGTTTATGACTTTGAGCCGAACCTGAAAAAGACCGACATTGGTTTACTTAGTGCAGTTGCTAAGGCTTTTGGTTTCACTCCACCAAACTGGCTATTGGAGAACCCGCTTAACACCTTCTTGCTCATTGTTGTAATGATCTGGATTCAGACTGGATTCGCAATGGTGGTGCTTTCTGCGGCGATGAAGAACATTCCAGACGAGGTTGTGGAAGCTTCGATGCTTGATGGTGCCACTCAGCTAAAGAGATTTGTTCAGATTACGGTTCCGATGATTAGGTCTTCGATTGTGGTGGTGCTAACCACCATCACTATTGGAACATTAAAGGTGTTCGATATAGTTCGGACCATGACCGGTGGAAACTTTCAGACCAACGTTATTGCCAACGAAATGTATTCTCAGACCTTCCGGGCACTGAACTATGGCACGGGAAGCGCCCTGGCAATCATTTTGTTCATAGGTGTAGTTCCGATTATTTGGTACAACATTCGTCAGCTCAAGCTCGATAGAACGGAGCGATGATGGCAAGCAAAACAGCGGGGCAGGGTTTGAAGCTAACTAAAGGCAGCCAGAAGATGAAGGATGCCTTTAGCTCGCCTTGGGCCTCCGCAATGGCAATCGTGATTGCCGTTGTGTGGACTATCCCAACCTTTGGTTTGCTGGTTAGCTCATTCCGGCCAGAAAAGGACATCAACGCCAGCGGTTGGTGGACAATTCTTGCTAGTCCGAACTTCACGTTGGATAACTATGCAACTGCTCTGTTCGAAGGATCGGGTTCAACGCCACCACTTAGCCAGTACTTTTTTAACAGCTTCGCAATCACAATCCCAGCAGCCATCTTCCCACTAACACTCGCGGTGTTTGCGGCCTACGCTTTGGCTTGGTTCGATTTCAAGGGTAAGGACTTTATCTTCTTTAGCATCTTTGCTTTGCAGGTGATTCCACTTCAGATGTCGTTGGTTCCTTTGCTGCAGCTATTTGCACAGGGCTTCATGATCGGCGAGAACGTGATTATTCCTCCTCTTGGAATAACGGGAACTTATATACCAATTTGGATAGCACACACCATCTTCGCTTTGCCCCTTGCGATTTTCCTGATGCACAACTTCCTGAGGCAGATTCCTCGCGAGCTAATCGAAGCTGCTCGTGTTGATGGAGCTGGATGGTTCTCCCTGTTTAGACAGGTGGTTTTGCCGCTGAGCATTCCTGCCATTGCATCCTTTGCGATTTTCCAGTTCCTATGGGTGTGGAACGATCTTTTGGTTGGGCTTACCTTTGGTGGCGGTAAGAAAGATATCGCACCACTTACCATTCGCTTGGCAGAGATGGTTGGAACTAGAGGTTCGGGTTGGGAAATTCTGACCGCGGGTGCGTTTATATCAATGGTTGTTCCACTTATCGTGTTCTTTGCTCTCCAGCGATACTTCGTCCGCGGATTGCTAGCGGGATCTGTAAAGGGCTAGTTTCTTTCCTCAAATACCTTTTTGAGAAACTCAAAGCTCTGCTTTGGAATCCTGGTCAGGTCATTTTCGGAAACGCGAACAATTCCAAACCTCTTTGTCCAGCCTTCGGCCCACTCCAAGTTGTCCATCAGCGACCAGGCGTAGTACCCACGAAGATCTACACCTTGGTCAATTGCATCAAAGGCTGCGTGTAGATGCTTGGCGTAGTAATCGATTCGATCTTGATCGTCGACAACACCGTCAATTAACTTATCCGGGAAAGCCCCGCCGTTTTCGGTTATGTATAGCGGTACACCAGGTAAGTCTTTAGCAATTCGGGTCAGGGTGGAAGTAAGAGAAGGTGCATGGATCTCCCAACCCATATCTGTTTGAGGCTCTCGAGGAACAAAGTGCACTCGAGGAGATCCTGGGAACAGAGCCGGCACTTGTCCAACGATGTGGCCTGGTCCAGCTGCTGGCTTTGATGCCACCCGCATCGGGGAGTAGTAGTTCACTCCCATCCAGTCAATCTTTTTAGCGGCAGCTTTCAAGCCATCGTCAGTGACAAAATCCCAGTCGGTGTATTTGGCTGTTGAGTCCTTGATCTCGCTGGTGATTCCTCGACCAGCTAGTAGATCTAACCAGAACCTGTTTTGTAAGTTATCAATGTGTCTTGCAGCGTCAGTAATCTCCTCATCGTCGGCAATAATCGTGGTGAGGTTTAGAACAATGCCTGGATTGTTTGCTTTGTTTGATCTAAGAACCTCGATAGCTTTACCGCTTGCCACCATGAGACGGTAGGCGACCTCAAGAGAGGTAGCAGGATCTTTAATACCTGGTGCGTGAATACCAGCCGCGTTACCTAGGTAAGCCACAACCCAAGGCTCATTTAGTGTTGCCCAACTAAAGACGCGGTCGGCAAATTTAGAGGACACCACATCGGCGTAGTGCTGGAATTGCTCGTAGATTCCTTCCCAAGCCCAACCACCATGAGCTTGCAGTTCACTCGGTAAATCCCAGTGATACAAGGTCAATGAAGGTTTAATCCCACGCTTGAGTAGTCCATCGATTAGGCGGTCGTAGAAATCAATACCTTTTTGATCAACAGCAGATTTACCACCAGGAATAACTCTTGGCCAAGAAACCGAGAAGCGGTAAGAGTCAACACCCAATCGGGCAAGTAAATCAAGATCTTCTTCAAGTCGGTTGACGTGATCGCAAGCGGGGTCCGCGGTTGCTTTGTCCACGATTGCACCTGGAACCTTTACGAAATCGTCCCAAATGGAACTTCCTCGGGTGTGACTAGAGCCTTCAATTTGCCAAGACGAAGTGGCGGCTCCAAACAGAAACCCTGCTGGGACTCTTGAAGATACCTCATTGGCTAAAGCTGCGTATTTGGTCATTGAACAAGCCTAGACCTTGTAATCGAGGGCTAATGTTCGGTTATTACTATATTTTTTTGCCTGAAAAAGTTCGTCGGGTCATAATTGGATTCAGTCCACAAATCCAGAAACAGAGGTTCCAGTGCCAACATCAAGAACCCTTGTCGTGGTCGAAAACGAGTCCCTACTTCGAGATCTAATTGCTAGATCATTGGAAGCCGTTGGCTTTCATGTCACAACAGCCGCCAACGCATCAGATGCCAAGCGTGCTTGTAAGGCAGTTGATCCTGATGCCTGCATCGTAGACATCGAATTAGGCCCTGGACCTGATGGTTTTGATTTTGCTGAGTACCTAG
>JBIIQS010000088.1:0-3823 GCA_044341965.1 Rhodoluna sp. | reverse complement strand
CCCGATGAACTTGCTAAAGCCGCAAGTGCTTTAGGTTTTGACGCGCTCGCGATAACGGATCTAAACGGTCTCTATGGAGCTGTAAAGCACATCGGTTCCTGCCTAAAGGAAAACATTGCACCGATAGTTGGAGTTCGACTAAACGTGCAGCACAAAGGAACCGTAACTATCTTGGCTAGGGGTCATAACAACGGCACCGGTTGGGCTACTCTTTGCAGAATCATTTCTGCAGCTCAGAAAAAAAGTAAAAAAGAAGTTTCTATCTCCCAAAAAGACCTAGCTGCATTGATGGCAACAGACAGTAAAGCCAACTGCACCATATTGCTTGGACCTGATTCTGATTTTGGTCAAGCCACAATAAATGCTAATGCTACCGATGCTGCCAAGAAACTTTTGGAGTGGCAAGAACTACTGCCTTACAAATCAGCGCTTGCGGTTGAAATAGTTTCACACCTAACTGAACCAGGAACTAATTACTCCACCATGCAGGCTAAAAGAATGCTCCAGCTTGCCAAGACAATCGGTATTACACCGGTGATAACCAATGCGGTTAGATACCTTGAACCAGATGATGCCCTCACAGGCGATGTCCTAGATGCCGCAAGGCATCTAGAGGCACTTGGCTTATTTGACCCACAACCCAATGCCCAGGCTTGGCTAAAGCCCGCGAGCTTGATGGAAAAGCTAGCTCTAGAAATTACCGAGAGTAAACCTCTGACCCTAGAGCTACTTTCTAACACCGAAGCGCTAGCGAAGCAGCTAAGACTAGATCCGGTATCAGATTGTGGGTGGTCCAAACCCAAAACTCCCGAGAAGTCAGCACTTGGTATCGAAGGGAACCCCTTTGAGGTGCTGTGGCAAAAAGCTCACACCGGAATCAGCTGGCGGTATCCAAACCAGAGCGAAGACAAGCTACTGCCAATTAGGCACCGCTTGCACCAAGAGCTAATCACCATCAACAAGCTAGGTTTTGCTACCTACTTTCTAACCGTTGCCGATGTTGCCCAAATGATAAGAGACATGAGAATCAGAACGGCAGCTCGTGGTTCGGGAGCTGGCTCAATGGTGAATTACCTACTTGGTATCTCAAGCGTTGACCCGATAGAGCATGAGCTACTTTTTGAAAGATTCCTAAGTACCGAGCGCTCTAGCCTTCCAGATATTGATATCGATGTTGAATCAGCCAGAAGGCATGAAATCTACAGGGCAATTTTCAAGCGCTACGGCGGTAACAGGGTCACGCTGCTTTCGATGCAGTCCACCTATCGCGGAAGAGGTGCCGTAAGAGATGGTGGCTTAGCTCTTGGTTTCGAGCCAGACCAGATCGATGAGATAGCAAAAAGCATCTGGCGCTTTAGCGCCAGGGACTTTCGAGGAATGCTGGGGAAAAAACCAGAGCTTAGACAGCTTGCCGCGCAGTTGGACACTGACCGCAGGCTGAATCTTTTAGTTGATGTCACCGAAAGATTAGATAGGCTCCCAAGGCATATCTCGATGCATCCTTGCGGCGTAATACTCGGTAACGAACAACTTCTTGCTCACACCCCAGTTGAGCCAAGCGGTTTGGGGCTTCCGATGAGTCAGTTCGATAAAGATGATATGGACCCGATGGGAATGCTCAAGCTAGACATTCTTGGGGTCAGGATGCAATCGAGCATGGCCTACGCGATTAGGGAAATAGAACGAGTTTCCAAAAAAAGCATCGATCTAGATGCCATCTCCAGAGATGACGCGGAAACCTTCAAACAAATAAGAACCACCAACACCCTTGGTGTCTTCCAAATTGAAAGCCCAGGCCAAAGAGAGCTAACCGGTAAACATCAGCCCACGGAGTTCAACGACCTAACGATACAGATCTCGCTGTTTAGGCCAGGCCCTATGAAGGGCAATATGATCTCCCCCTACCTAGATGGCAGGCATAGTTTCATCAAGCCGGATTTCATACATCCAGATCTAGAGCCGATTCTAAAATCTACCCACGGCGTTGTTATCTTCCACGAACAGCTACTAAAGATCCTGAACGTTATGACTGGTTGCTCCCTGGCTAAAGCCGATGAGCTTAGAAGGTCTCTTGAAAAAGACCGCAAGTTTGTTGAGAAGTTCTTCAAAGAAAACGCCACTAAGCGCGGCTACTCGAGAGTTGCTGTAGATCGCATCTGGAGCGTACTTGATGGCTTTGGAAGCTTTGGGTTCTGCAAGGCTCACGGGGCTGCCTTTGCACTACCGACTTACCAGAGCGCCTGGCTAAAAACTCACTACCCGACTGAGTTTTTAGCTGGCCTATTCACCCACGATCCTGGCATGTACCCAAAGCGCTTGCTTTTGGCAGAAGCCAGAAGACTCGGGGTGAAAATTCTCGGCGTTGATGTCAATAAATCCAAGGACGAGTATCTGGTGGAGAAAACTTCAGACGGATTAGCTATTCGCATGGCGCTCACTGACCTTTATGGCATTTCTGGTGCAGAAATTAGTCGCATTATCGAAAATGCTCCCTATAAGGACCTTGCCGATTTCTATTTACGAGCTAACCCCGGAAGATCTACCGCTAAAAACCTTGCGCTAATCGGAGCCTTGGATCAACTTGGGGCTAACAGCCAAGATCACACACGAGGAGATGTGCTCGAGAGGGTTAGGCAACTAAGCGCATTGAAATCAAGACCAAAGCTCACCAAAGATCAGCCGATGCTGGATTTTGATCTGATTGATTTGATGCCCAAGGGAAATCCCGAGTTCACCAAAGAGCTTCAGTTGGAAAGTGAAATGGACCTACTTGGCATGGATGTCACAGACCATCAGCTGGCTAAGTATCAGCCCATGCTTGATCAAATGGGTGTGGTTCGAGCAAGCGAACTTGTTGGGCTTAGATCCAAAACCGATGTTCTAGTTGCTGGAGTAAGAGTAGCCACCCAGTCTCCCCCAATGCGTTCAGGAAAAAGAGTTGTCTTTATAACTCTTGATGATGGCACGGGGTGCTCAGACGCAACGTTTTTTGATCAAGCCCAGGAGCGATCAAGCCACGTACTTTTCAACACCAAGCTCATGCTGGTGTCAGGCAAAACCAGAAGAACCGGCGTCAAAGGGGTATCAGTAATGGCTGAAAACGCCTGGGACCTAGATCAGCTGTGGCAGCAATACCGTCAGAAAAATTTAGTCGCGGTTGAAAATTGACAACAAGCGAAGAATTTCAACGTAAAGCCAGATAAGAGTAACGGCAAGACCAAAAGCTGCACGCCATTCCATATCTACTGGCCACTTGTCTCTAGCTCCAACCATGATGGTCTCAAAATCAAGATTCAGTGTGAAGGCTGCAAGACCTGCACCTACCAATCCAGCAAGCCATCCAAAAGCAGAACCGTAAACTCCAGCTCCACCAGTGATCAAAACAAAACCTAGGTTGATAACAGCAAAAATCATGTAACCAACGATTGCGAAGGTCATGATTCTGGTAAACCTAGCGTCAACCTTGATCCAACCAAAGCGGTAAGCGGCAAACATCGCACCTGCGGTAGTCAAAGTTGCTAGAACTGCAGACTGAACAATGCCTGGGTACATCGACTCGAACATGGCAGAGATTCCACCCAAGAAGACACCCTCGACAGCGGCGTAGGCAACAATGACGCCTGGCATTACCTTCTTAGAAAATGTGATCCACAGAGCAAGACCCAAACCAACCAGCATCGCTGGGAACCAAAGAGCCTGTAGTGGCTGGAAGAACCAAGTTGCAGCGGCTGTGATCAGTAACACAACAAAGATTGCTGCTACCTTGCCGGCTGTTCCCTCAACGGTCATTGGCTCATTTTTGGAAGCAATCTTAGAAAATTCT
>JBIIQS010000087.1:0-3919 GCA_044341965.1 Rhodoluna sp. | reverse complement strand
GGGCACTGAAGTCAAGATCGAGATTCTGCGAGACGGTGAACGGCTAACTTTCGATGTTGTGCTGTAGTGAGATTTGCCCGTTCTAGAAAAGAGTAATCATGAGCGAACAAACCAATCCTGATTCAGGTTATGGAACTGACACTTTAGTAGAGCCCAAGCTTTTCGAGCCTGGCGATCACGAGAGATTTTCTCATTACGTCAAGAAGGAAAAAATCGTTGAGTCTGCGGTTATGGGAACTCCAGTTGTTGCTCTTTGCGGAAAGGTTTGGGTTCCAGGTCGTGACCCACAAAGCTTTCCTATTTGCCCGAAGTGTAAGGAAATTCACTCCAAGCTAAAGCCAGGCGATGAAGGTAAGGACTAAACAAACAAAGTCTGAATCGCAGGCTCGCCTTTAGTTAGGCGAAGAGCACTGGCGGGCAGTTGCGACTTTACTTTTGAGTGATGCGAACGTGCTAGCTCAACTCCAGCTGAGCCCTGGTATTTACTTTCCGGAACTCCGTTAGTTACTAGCTGAACTAGCAAATTGCGCTCACCGCGTTTTTGCTCAGGAGTTGTTCCAGTTCCAATAACTTCGGCTATTGCAATCGAGTCTTCTGAGTGCCTTCGAATAGCAAACTTTCTTCCTCCCAAGTTTGATTTTTTAGCTGACCGTTTGGAAACCGTGTGCCAGTCACCGGATTCGTTTTGGTAGGCGACCATTTTGTAAACAAAACCCGCGGCCGCAACCCCGGAGCCAGTTACCACAGAGGTGCCAACTCCGTAGCTATCCACCGGCGCCGATGCCAGAGAAGCTATTGCGTACTCATTCAAATCATTAGTAACTGTGATCTTGGTTTCGGTGGCCCCAAGTTGATCCAGCAGTAACCGGGCTTTTGCTACCTCTATTGGTAGATCACCTGAGTCAATCCTGACTCCACCCAATTTTGGACCAGCAACGCTGATGGCGTTTTTGATACCAGACTCGATGTTGTAAGTGTCAACAAGAAAAGTGGTGTCGGTACCGAAAGCTTCTAGCTGAGCTTCGAAGGCTTGTTGTTCGCTATCGTGCAGAAGAGTAAATGCGTGCGAGGCGGTTCCCATAGTTGGGATACCAAAACTTCGGCCCGCTTCAAGATTTGATGTTGCTCTAAAGCCGGCTATGTAAGCAGCTCTTGCTGCAGCAACGGCGGAGTTTTCACCAGTTCTTCTGGAGCCCATCTCAGACACCGGCCTGGACTGGGCTGCGGTAACCATTCTTGAAGCTGCGCTGGCAACCGCGGAGTCGTAGTTCAAAACCGACAAAATCAGCGTTTCTAGAACCACCGCTTCTGCAAAAGTTCCCTCCACGGCCAATACTGGCGAGTAGGGGAAGTAGATCTCACCCTCGGCGTATCCCCAGATGTTTCCAGAAAACTTGTAGTTAGCAAGCCAAGTTGCAGTGGCGTCATCAACGACTTTGTTAGTTACCAGCCACTCAATCTCTTTAGCTCCAAAGCGAAAGTCTTGAATTAGATCCAGCAGTCTCCCGCTACCTGCAAAGACACCGAATCTTCTGCCACCAGCCAAGCTCCGAGCAAACACTTCGAAAATTCCGTGGCGATTTGCCTTGCCCGAGCGAAGTGCCGCCTGGAGCATGGTGAGCTCGTAGCGGTCGGTTAGTAATGCACTGGAGGTAAGCACAGGTTAAGCCTAGCCCTGATAGCAATTGCCCCAAGTTATAGACTGAAGACCGTGACCACCACCCTACAAAACGCGCCTATTGGAGTTTTTGACTCCGGCTTGGGTGGGCTAACTGTTGCCAGAGCAATAATCGATCAGCTTCCAAACGAGTCAGTTATATACGTTGGCGACACAGCAAACGCTCCCTATGGACCAAGGCCACTCTCGGAAGTTCGCGAACTTGCCCTTGCGGTTATGGACAAGTTAGTGGATGAGGGCGTAAAGCTTTTGGTAATTGCTTGCAACTCTGCTTCCGCTGCGGTTTTGCGAGACGCCAGAGAGCGATACACCAAAGGTAAATCGATTCCAGTAGTTGAAGTAATCCAGCCTGCTGTAAGAAGAGCGGTCGCTTTGACCACCAATGGAAAAGTCGGCGTGATTGGAACTACCGCGACCATTAATTCAAAGGCTTACGACGATGCGTTCGCAGCCGCTGTAGACATCGAACTGCAAAGCGTTGCCTGCCCAAGCTTTGTTGAGTATGTGGAAGCTGGGGTAACCTCTGGTCCAGAGATTATCGCTGCTGCTAGAAATTACCTAATGCCGCTGAAAGAAAGCGGCATCGACACTTTGGTTTTGGGTTGCACTCACTATCCGCTACTTACAGGAGCGCTATCTTTTGTGATGGGAGATCAAGTGACTTTGGTTTCCTCAGCTGAAGAAACCGCCAAAGATGTTTTCAAGGTTCTTATGGAAAACGATTTGCTCAGAACTGATAAAACCCCGCCTAAATTGTCTTTTCGCGCCACCGGCGATGTTGCAGCATTTGAGAAGCTAGCCAAAAGATTCCTTGGTCCAGAAGTTTCCAAGGTTCAGAAACTCTAAAGATAGGAACAATAGTTGAAACGAATTGATGGTCGCGCACCAGACGAGCTCAGAAAAGTCACCGTTGAGCGAGGTTGGTCTTCGCACGCTGAAGGTTCCGCGCTGATTAGCTTTGGTGAAACTAGAGTTTTGTGCACCGCGTCTTTCACTCCTGGTGTTCCAAGATGGAAAGTTGGCAAGGGAGAAGGTTGGGTCACGGCCGAGTATTCAATGTTGCCGCGAGCCACTCACGATCGATCAGACCGCGAATCAGTCAAGGGCAAAATGGGCGGCCGCACTCATGAGATTTCAAGACTCATTGGTCGCGCACTAAGAAGCGTTGTCAATTTCTCAGATCTTGGAGAAAACACCATTGTTATTGACTGTGATGTTTTGCAAGCCGATGGTGGAACTAGAACTGCCGCAATCACCGGTGCTTACATCGCACTGGTAGATGCAATCGAGTGGGGTAAGGAAAAGAGCTTTATCTCAGCAAAGAAGCAGCCAATCTCTGACAGTATTGCTGCCATCTCAGTTGGCATTGTTGACTCCGTTCCATTTTTGGACCTTGCTTACACCGAAGATGTTCGAGCAGAAACTGACATGAACGTTGTTGTCACTGGCTCGGGAGCGTTTGTTGAAGTTCAGGGCACAGCCGAAAAGACCCCGTTCAACAGGTCCGAACTTGATGCCCTGTTGGATCTCGCCCTAAAGGGAACTAAAGAACTAACGGTTATTCAGCATGAAGTTCTCAGAACAGCAAGGTCATAGTTTTGAAGCTGGTTCTAGCAACCCATAACGCTCACAAAGTAAAAGAAGTTGCCGCCATTTTGGAGCCACTGGTTTCGGGGTTGGAGCTATTGGGTTATGACGGACCAGAGCCGATTGAAGATGGCAGTTCTTTTCTTGAAAACTCGCTGATTAAAGCCAGAGCGGCTTTTTTGCACACCGGCATTACCTCAATCGCCGATGACTCTGGTCTAGCAATCGAAATTATGGGTGGTTCACCTGGAATTTTCTCGGCTAGGTGGTCGGGGGATAAAGACGATGAGAAAAACCGCAATCTTGTGTTGGCGCAGCTTCGAGATGTGCCGGCAGGAAATCGGGCAGCAAGTTTTGTCTGCACCATTTCTTTGGTGAGCGAATCAGTTGAAGTGAGTTTCACTGGCGTGCTGCCAGGTCAGATTGCATCGGTTGCGAGCGGTAGCAACGGCTTCGGCTACGATCCGATATTTATTCCAGAAGGTTTTGAAGTTTCCTCGGCCGACCTTGAGCCAGAAGTTAAAAACTCGATTAGTCATCGCTCCATGGCGCTGTCACAGCTAGCAAGCTATTTGCGCCCCCAGTAGGATTCGAACCTACGCTCCCGCCTCCGGAGGGCGGTGCTCTATCCCCTGAGCTATGGGGGCAATACGT
>JBIIQS010000086.1:0-3927 GCA_044341965.1 Rhodoluna sp. | reverse complement strand
ATTAGGCGTGAACTCACCGACATAGAAAAGGTTCTCGCGGTTGGTAACACAAGGGTTGAACGAGGAAAAGACATTAGACAGACCAAAGGAAGACATGAACTGGAGCGCAACCTTGCCGAGCTAAAGGTACGCATGAAAACCCATCCTTGTCACTCCTGCAAGGATCGCGAGGCTCACGCGAGGTGGGCAGAGCGATGGTGGAAGATGCAGCGCGAGACCAAAGCAACTATTGACCAAATTGAAGGTAGAACAAACCAGGTTGCTTCGACTTTTGACAAGATTTGCGAGCTCTTGATCGAACTTCATTACCTGGATGACAGAGATCAAGACCTCGCAGTTACTGATTCAGGTCGGATGCTGGCGAGTATCTATGGCGAACGCGATCTGTTGGTTTCCGAGGCTATTCGCAATAAAACTTGGGAAAAACTCGATGCCGCAGGACTTGCCGCCATGGCAGCAGCTCTCGTCTATGAACCTAGAAGAGATGATGAAGGATTTGAGCCTCGTGTGCCGAAGGGAGTTTTCCGCGGCGTGGTAGAACAAACCCAACAGCTTTGGGAAGATCTTGAATTTCTTTCAAAGAAACACAAGCTGCCACGTTCTTCAAAGATTGAGCTCGATCTTTGCTATCCGATATACCGCTGGGCCACCGGGGCAAAACTAGATCTAGTATTAGACTCCGCTGATTTGCTACCGGGGGATTTCATTAGATGGTGCAAGCAAATCATTGACTTGCTTGAACAGATATCTCGCGCGGCTACTGGAGGGCTTTCGGTAAACGCCAAAGATGCCATCGACAAGGTTCGCCGCGGAATCGTTGCCTACTCCTACTATGCATAGGCTAGAACTATGAAGACCTTAAAGCGCTCTAGTGGTGTGCTCTGGAGGCTACCGACAGCTGTGGTCGGAGGGCTTGTTTCTTCGCTTGCGATGCCAAGGGAAGACATCTGGCCAATGATTTTTGTTTCCGTCGCACTTATTCTGGTATCGATACGAGGTTTACGCTTCTGGCCCGCCACTGGTGTCGGATTCCTCGCTGGTTTAGCTTTCTACATGAGCCAAGTTGAATGGCTTTCTTTGTACCTTGGGCCAGTGCCATGGATTGCCCTTTCTTTTTTGGAAGCTCTGATTTTTGCAATCGGGTCAGGCGCCCTCGCAGTTGCGTGGAGCTGGGCGAATACTCTCAAGCAGAGCTTTTATCGCAATGCCTTGATTGCTCTCTCGATTGCAATCCTGTGGACAGCAAGAGAATGGGTGGCAATTAGTTTTCCATACGGTGGCTTTCCGTGGTCGCGAGTAGCGCAGGCTTTGTCCGAGAGCTTCCTGTCTCAGCTGGTGTACTTTCTAGGTATCTCAGGTCTCACATTTGTTTCCGTATTCATGACGGTTACTTTGCTGCTGGCGATCGAATCTGGGGCTCAGGCACTGAAGAGAAACTACTTGGGGATAGCAGCAAGCCTGATAGCCATCGCAACCGCTTGGCTATTCGTTGTCCCGACTGGCGCAGAATCAGGCGAGCTAACCGTTGCCGCAGTGCAGGGAAATGCGAACGCAGGACTGTTTGCTAATGCGGAGCGGGGAACTTTTCTAAGAAATCACCTTGAGGCAACTGCACTCTTGGATGCCCATCCACAAGGCAAAGAAATTGATTTTATTGTTTGGCCAGAGAACGCTTCAGATATGAATCCTCAGGACAATCCGCTAGCCCTTTCTCAGATTCAAGCGGTGGTATCAAACTACGAAGTGCCAATTATTCTTGGGGCAATCACTCAGTCTGATGGCGCCATGTTCAACAGCTCCCTTTACTACGACGTAGAGGGGTATCAGATTGACCAGTACGACAAGAAGCGTCCCGTTCCATTTGCAGAGTATGTTCCAGACAGAGATTTCTGGAACCTACTTGCTCCAGATCTAATCGGTCTAGTCTCACGTGACTATGCCTTTGGAACAAGGGATGGCATTTTCGAATTGAATGGAAAGTCTCTTGGCGTGCTTATCTGCTTTGAGGTGGCAATCGATGACATCGGTCGTGAATTGGTAGCCGGGGGAGCGCAAATCATTCTTTCTCAAACCAATAACGCTGACTTTGGTAGAAGTGACGAAACTTTCCAGCAGGCAGCTCTAGCGAGGTTGCGCGCCATCGAAACCGGCCGAACTGTGGTGAATATTTCCACTGTCGGTGTATCGAGAATCTTCTTGCCAAATGGGCAGATCATCAGCGAGCTGCCAATTTTTGAACCGGGAATCATGGTTGAGAAAGTTCCACTCAGAACTTCGATAACTCCAGCTATGGCAATCTCGCCTTTTTTTGACATAACTATAAACATATTTGCGCTTGGTCTCTTGATTGCTGCAATTGTGGGAAAGCCTGGGCGCAGGGGAAAGAAAGCTTGAAAACGCTTGTTGTGATGCCTACCTACAATGAGGCAAAATCACTAGCTGCAACAGTCGAGGGGCTTCTAGTGGAAACAGAAGGTGTTGATGTTTTAGTTGTAGACGACAATTCCCAAGACGGAACCGCAGCAATAGCCGATTTGCTTGCAATCAATCATTCGAGAGTTTCTGTTCTTCACAGACATACCAAGCAGGGCTTAGGGCCTGCTTACATCGACGGCTTTAGATATGCATTCGCAAACGATTATGAAGTTGTTGTGGAGATGGACGCAGATGGCTCGCATCAAGCCTCTGATCTCCAAACAATCCTTTTGGCAACAACAGATGCTGATTTAGTTATCGGGTCTCGCTGGATTCCTGGTGGAAGTGTTCAAAATTGGCCGATTACAAGAGTGCTGCTATCAAAATTCGGTAATCTCTACGCAAGATTGATGCTTGGAACACACGTATTTGACATGACCTCAGGATTTCGCGCTTATCAGTCCAAATTCTTACAGAAACTTATTGCTTCGCCGGTTGCCTCCCAAGGCTACTCTTTCCAAGTCGAACTTGCTTATCGAGCGACTAAAACAGGTTTCGTGAAGGAAGTTCCCATTACCTTTGTAGAACGCACTGAGGGAAGATCAAAGATGACGCTTGGAATCGTAATCGAAGCTTTGATAAAGATTCAGCTTTGGGGTTTTAGGCGTCTGTTTGGCTAAATGTCGGCCTTGCCAGCTTTTCTTCGCGCTTTTATGTAAGCCAAACGCTCTTTCAAGATAACTTCCAACTCAACTTTCGAGCGCCGCTCAAGGAGCATGTCCCAGTGGGACTTTGGTGTCTTCAGTTCAGGGATGCTTAGCGTGATCGGTTTTCCGTCTCTTAGCAAGGTCCCAAACTCAGAGCAGGATTTACACTGCCAACTCTCAGGCATCTCGGCGTCCTGAGCAAAGACAATCTCGGAAGAGTGTCCATTAGGGCAAAGAAATTGGTACTTGGTTCTGGGGGAGTAGCTAACCCCAACTTCGGACTCAAGGGATTGAGTTCCGAGTCTGATGCCACGCATGGTCTGCTGTGCCAATTTGTTCTCCTTGTTTACGCAGTTTTTGCGCTACGAGGGAAAACAGATGGAGGTTGCGAAATCATCCCGTCGATTGGGCTTTAACAGCAAAGTGTCAGCTAAAGACCTTGATTGCAACATCACTTCGATCGGTAACAATTCCATGAGCTCCGAGGGCAAACAAACTAGCCATCTCATTTGGGTCATTTATTGTCCAGTAATGAATCTCCTTATTCTGGTTTAACACAGCTTCGACGAAACGGGGGTGGGTGAAATCAATTCCGTACATTCTGGTTGGAATCTGCAGGGCCTGCACATCGGAAAGGGAAGCTGCGAGTTTAGATGTGATATTCAGTCGCGCCAGGACGTAGCTGGTAAGCACCTTGGAGCTTCCTGCGGACGATGTGATCGGAACAGGGGAGTGAGCTAGAGCACGAACTCTCGAAGATTCGCTAAAGCTAGATACCAATACCCGCTCATGAGCTCCTGCGGCA
>JBIIQS010000085.1:0-3943 GCA_044341965.1 Rhodoluna sp. | reverse complement strand
AGTCTCGCTTTGCTAAAGAGGCCCAGGCTTCGGCAAAGATGGCACACCCAACTATTGTTCGCATTTACGATGCCGGCGAGGAGACTTCAACCGATTCAAACGGAAGCCAAATTAAGACTCCGTTCATAATCATGGAATACGTAAACGGGCGACTTCTTCGCGACATCATGCACGACAAGAAGTTAAGCCTCAAAGAAGCCGTTGACTTCGCAAAGGGCGTTCTTAGCGCTCTCGAGGTTTCTCACAAGGCCGGAATCATCCACCGGGACATAAAAGCTTCAAACATCATGATCACCAATGACGGCCAAGTAAAAGTAATGGACTTTGGCATCGCCAGGGCAATTGCAGATTCCTCGGAAACTCAGGCACACACCGCTGGAATTGTTGGAACAGCCCAGTACTTCTCTCCGGAGCAAGCTCGTGGAGAAGTTGTAGATTCTCGAACCGATCTTTATTCAATGGGTGTTTTGCTATACGAAATGTTGGCGGGAAGACCCCCATTCAAGGGTGACACTGCGGTTTCAGTTGCCTACCAACACGTGAGCGAAAAAGTTCCGACTCCTTCTGAACACAATCCAGAAATCACACCTGAACTTGATCAGGTTGTTCTAAACGCCTTGGCTAAAGACCGTGAAGAGCGTTTTCAGACTGCTGAAGAATTCCGTGAGCACCTGCTAGCAGCTGTTCGTGGGGAATCGCTTCCTAAAACAGGATTCACTCCAAAGACAACCGTTGTCTCAGAGCAGCAGGCGATGCCAACAGAGGTTATTGACTCTGTAAGCGCTGACGACTTCTTTAAAGAAGTAGGTATCGAAATTGCCGCTGGCGAGCCAACCACGACAATAACTGTTCGTGAACGGGTGACCAAAGAGCTACCCTCCCCTAAATTGCTGTGGGGTGTTGGCTCTGGTGTTGCTGTAACGCTTGTTGGTTTGATTATTTGGTTAGTTGCCCTAGGTGGAGCTTTTTCTCCAATCGATTCAAACAGTGCTACTGGTGTTGAGGTATCTGATGTAACCGGTGAGCTCTTTGCTGATGGAAGTCAAACTTTGAAAGACCAGGGTCTTCTAGTTCAACGAGTGGCTGAAGTAAACGACTCTGTAAAAGAAGGCCTAATCATCAGAACTGATCCACCGAGTGGTCGAAAGGTTCCAGCCGGAACCACCATCGATGTATACGTATCTTCAGGCAAATCCGAGTCAGCAGTTCCGCTATTGTCTGGTCTAACTGAAGCAGAAGCTAAACAAGAGTTAGAAAAAGCCGGTTTGGTTCTTGGTGGAATCACGTCAGTAAACTCCGCAACTATAGCCAAGGGAGAAGTCATTGAATCTGTCCCGGCTGCTAACGAACAAGTTACTGAAGGGTCTGCAGTTAAGCTTCTTGTTTCCGACGGTCAAGTATTAGTCCCATCCGTGGTTGGAATGGGGGCAACCGATGCAAGACGTGCCATGGAGGGAACTGACGTTGGCTTCAACGTACTGGTTCAGCCATCAGCTACTTGTACTTCTGGTGGAGGCACCGCAGGAACCATAGTTGCTTCTCAGTCAATTCCTGCTGGTCTCGCAGCACAGAAGCAAACCATTACCTTGATTCTGAACTGTATTGCTGGTACCCCAACCCCAACCCCAACTACTTCGCCGTCGCCAACTACTTCGCCGTCGCCAACAACTTCACCATCACCGACTCCTTAGAACCTAAAGCTTTATCATCGGCGTTAGCGTCTTAGCTTTTTCCGCGGCTCCTTTGAGTCCAATTGATTCAAGCCAGTTTCCAAGCATCTGATAACCGCCTTCTGTAAGCACACTCTCCGGGTGGAACTGAACTCCGTAAATGGGTTTTGATATGTGCTGCAGACCCATGATTACGCCACCTTTAGTGCGGCTGGTTACAATTAGATCTTTAGGCACCGTGTTATCGACAACAGCCAGAGAGTGATATCTGGTTGCCCTGAAGGATTTAGGGACGTCCTTGAATACCAAGCTGTTATCGTGTTCAACTTCACTAGTCTTACCGTGCATTAGTTCTTCAGCGCTAGTGACGGTTGCTCCCAAGGCCTCTGCAATTGCTTGGTGACCTAGGCAAACTCCAAAAACCGACTGATTGGTTTCCAGGGCGATTTGTACAACATCGATGCTGAGACCGGCATCCTTGGGGGTTCCTGGTCCTGGGCTAATTAGTACTCCGTCGTACTTTTTCATTAGCTCTGGAAGCTCTTTTGCACTAACGGCATCGTTTCTCACAACGTCCGTTGTGGCGCCAAGCTGCTGTAAATAGCCACTGAGAGTGTATACGAAGCTGTCATAGTTATCCAGCACGAGAATCTTGGTCATCTTATTCAAAGCCTACTTGTAGAATTATGACCATGCCTAAATTGACTGCCACCCCTGAAGACGACTCTTCACTGCCGACAAAGCGATCTAAAAAACTATCCAAGCGCAAGCCGAAGATCGAAAAAATAGCCAAGTCAAGAAACTCCGAGGATGCTCTGAACCCGGTTTGGTTCAAGCCTGTGATGTTCGGCTTCATGATTGTTGGATTGTTCTGGATCATCACCTACTACGTGACCAGCGCACAGTTCCCACTGGGAGCGGCAACACCATTGAATCTTTCCAACTGGAACATATTGATTGGTTTTGGAATTGCCATGGTCGGCTTCATGATGTCGACTCGCTGGAAGTAATCCCCTAAGAAAACATCGGTCCTAACCGAAAAATCACTCCCGCAACAATCAGAGCAATAATCACAAGTAGAAGACCCAAAACTTGAATCTTTTGAGTTAGCGCTGACTTGTATCTAGTTCGGGCGTAAACGGCAGTAACTGCCATTCCAGCAAGTAAGCCACCTAAGTGACCTTGCCAAGAAATGCTCGGGAAGAAAAATCCAATGGCTAGGTTCACTGCTATCAGCGCAAGCAGCTGCCCGCTGTTATCGCCGATTGTTCTAAGCATGATGAAGTAAGCACCCATCAAGCCAAAGAATGCTCCGGATGCTCCAACAACCGGGGTAACAGGGCTACCAAGCCACAACACCATCGCAGAACCACCAATGATGGAAATTAGATATAGTGCCAAAAATCTTGCCGGACCAAGCATGGGTTCGATAACTCGACCAAAGATGTAAATCGAATAGATGTTAATCAAAATATGCCACGGACTATCTGGCGAGTGGACAAATCCTGCCGTGAGCATTCGCCAAGGCTCGATGGTTGTTAGTAGAGGCGCATAAAGCAGTGTGTTCGTCACGCCAGAGCCAGGAATGACTTGAGCTAGCCAAATCAGCAGATTGGTCGAGATCAGCCAAACGGTAACTTTTGGCTGACTCGATTTCAATCTTGCCAAGGGAATGCTCTAGAGAGTTTCGATTGAGATGGACTCAATAACCACATCATCAAGTGGCTTGTCAGACGCATTTGTGTCAACAGCCTGAATCTTGTCCACAACCTTGCGGCTAGCTTCGTCAACAACATCACCGAAAATGGTGTGTTTGCCGTATAGCCAAGTGGTTGGTGCTGTGGTGATGAAAAACTGTGAGCCGTTGGTGCCAGGTCCAGCGTTAGCCATGGCTAGCTTGTATGGCTCGTTGAAAGTAAGTTCTGGGTGAATCTCGTCACCGAACTGGTAGCCAGGGCCACCCATTCCGGTTCCGGTTGGGTCTCCACCTTGAATCATGAAATCAGGAATTATGCGGTGAAAGATTACGCCGTTGTATAGCGGAGTGCCTTTTGCCTGTGGGCCACGACTTGGGTGAACCCAGTCGATGGTTCCAGTTGCGAGACCTACGAAGTTCGCAACTGTCTTTGGCGCGTGAAGTGCGAAAAGGTTTACCTTGATTTCGCCGTGGTTAGTTTTAATTGAAGCAACATGTGTATGTGTAGTCATCCCTCTATTCTGGCATGAGACTAGATAACTTTTGAGCGAAAACTATGAACGCAGAAGGGTTTCAG
>JBIIQS010000084.1:0-3944 GCA_044341965.1 Rhodoluna sp. | reverse complement strand
ACTTTCAAGGAAAGAAATGACCTTCGGGCTTACCATGAGGAAGCCAGGGTGTTTGAGGTCTTCAACGAAGACGGATCCAAACTTGGATTGTTTATTGGGGACTTCTTTACTAGAGACTCTAAGCACGGTGGTGCTTGGATGAACAACCTAGTTGATCAATCCAAGCTGCTAAATCAGAAGCCTGTTGTTGTAAACAACCTGAACATTCCAAAGCCTCGCGCGGGTGAACCTGCTCTTCTAACTTTCGACGAAACCAGCACGCTCTTTCATGAATTTGGGCACGCCTTGCATGGTCTGTTATCTGACGTCACTTACCCAAGGTTTTCGGGCACCAACGTAGAACGTGACTTTGTTGAGTTCCCATCACAGGTAAATGAGATGTGGATGCTTTGGCCCGAAGTAGTTGCCAACTATGCCAAGCACCATGAAACCGGTGAGGTTCTTCCAGCTGATTGGATCGCGAGCCTTAAAGCATCAGAGACATTTAATGAAGGATTCGAGACCACTTCTTACCTTGCAGCTGCAATCCTGGATCTGGCCTGGCACGAAGTTGCTGACGAAAGCATCTCAGACGTCTCTAAGTTTGAGATCAATGCCATAAAAGATTATGGATTAGATTTTGAGCCAGTTCCTGTTCGTTACAAGAGCGGATACTTCTCGCATGTGTTCTCTGGAGGCTACGACGCTGGATACTACGGTTACATCTGGTCCGAAGTACTTGACGCAGACAGCGTGAATTGGTTCAAGCAAAATGGTGGCCTGACAAGACAAAACGGTGAGAAGTTCAGAAAAGAGCTGTTATCTCGCGGAGGGTCGATTGATTCCATGGATATGTTTAGAAACTTCCGTGGCCAAGATCCTCAAATTGAGCCACTTCTTAGGCGCCGCGGCCTGCTCTAGCTAGCGGCACCTTCTCCCAAAAAAGCACCAACATTCCCGCAACTAGTGCCCAGAAGGCTCCGCCAATCCCAAATACCGAGATACCGGCCGCTCCTACGATGAAGGTTATTGCCGCAGGCAATCTAGTGCTTCGGTCCTCCAAGGATGCTCCGATAGAGGCGATGAAACTTGGAAGCAGAGCTAACCCCACTACAGCGAGAAGTAGTTCCGACGGGACAGCAAGGACGAATGCTGCAAACAAACCTGCCCCAATTGCAAACAACCAATAAACCAACCCGCCAACAAAAGCAGCTACCCAGCGACGAGCAGGGTCTTTAGCAGCTTGCTCGTTGGCATTAATCGCGGCGGTAATTGCAGCGAGATTCATTCCAAACCCACCAAAGAACGAAGCAAGCATCGTGGCAACTCCAGTTGATGTGATAACCGCTCTTACAGGAACTTTATATCCAAAGCCCTTCATGATTGCAATTCCAGGCAAGTTCTGACTTGCCATAGTAATCAGGTATAGAGGAACACCGATTGAAAGAATTGGAATTAAGTCCCAAGCTGGAACCACAATGTCAAAACTCGGGAACAGTCTCGCGCTAGCTAGCCAATCCCAGCCTAAGTCAGCGTTTACTAAACCAAATGCTAGAACTATAGCCACCGGAGTTGCCCAAACAGTTGCAGTCCGATTCAATACAAACCAGACCAGGACAAATGGAATCACAAGAACGGGGTAATCAACAGCCGCTCGGACAGTGTTGATTACAAAAACAAAAAGGATCCCCGCAAGCATCGCACTTGCAATGCTCGCCGGAATTTTCTGTACCAATCTAGATAAAGCTGGCCAGAGACCGGTAACGGTAAGTAGGAATCCGGAAAGCAAGAATCCGCCGACCGCTTGATCGAATTCCAGACCCAACCCAGCAGAAGCTGCTAGAAATGCTGCTCCTGGAGTGGACCACACAATCGAAATTGGCATCTTGTAGCGATAGCTCAAAACAGTCGAGAGTAAACCGTAGCCGATCAGTAAAACAAACAGTGCTGTAAAGGTTTGATCTCGGGTGGCGCCCATTGCAACTAAACCGGCAATTGCAATTCCAAAGGTTGCCGCAGAGCCAGAAATGGAGGCTACGAAGCCTGCGATTATGGGTGCTTTTAGTTCAGGCTTTGCAGACTGAACGGGTTTCATTTATTAGGCAGATTTTTCTTGGGCTTGTTTTTTGAATGGAGTGATGGAAGCTTCTTTCTTACCCAACACAACATCCTTGGTGATCTTCACGAGTCCTTGGGTTTCCATGGTCGGAATCTCAAACATTATTGAGCCAAGGACTGTTTCCAAAATTGATCGCAAGCCTCGAGCTCCAGTTTCACGCTCGATTGCCATGTCAGCCATCAATTCAAGAGCTGCTTTATCAAACTCCAACTCAAAGCCATCGAGCTCAAACATTCTTTGATACTGCTTGGTTAGGGCATTTTTAGGAACCGTCAAAATGTCCATTAAAGCTGCGCGGTCAAGCGGTTCAACGGTAGCAATTACTGGAAGTCGGCCAATAAATTCAGGAATCAGACCGAATTTTCTCAAATCTTCGGACTGCACATCGTTGAAGATGTCAGGGTCCACCCCGTGAGACTGCACTTCGTTGCCAAAGCCAATACCTCTCTTGCCGGATCGGTTAGAGATGATTTCTTCCAGACCTGCGAAGGCACCTGCCACGATGAATAGCACATTGGTTGTGTCGATTTGAATGAAATCTTGCTGCGGGTGCTTCCTGCCACCCTGCGGAGGTACCGAAGCAACAGTACCTTCTAAAATCTTTAGCAATGCCTGCTGAACACCCTCACCTGAAACATCTCGGGTAATCGATGGGTTCTCGGCCTTTCGTGAAATCTTGTCAATTTCGTCAATGTAGATAATGCCCTGCTCGGCACGCTTGACATCAAAATCAGCGGCTTGCAAAAGCTTTAGCAGGATGTTCTCAACATCCTCACCCACGTAACCAGCTTCGGTCAAAGCCGTAGCGTCAGCTACTGCGAAAGGAACGTTAAGTCTTTTGGCAAGTGTTTGGGCCAGGTAGGTCTTTCCGCAACCGGTTGGACCAATCATCAAAATGTTTGACTTGGCGATTTCGATTGCGTCGTGTTCTTTACCTGCGGCGGTTAGAGTGCCGACGGAACGAATTCTCTTGTAGTGGTTATAGACAGCAACTGAAAGAACTTTTTTGGCTTTGTCTTGACCAATTACGTACTCATCTAAGTAACCATAGATTTCTTTTGGCTTTGGAAGGGTTATGTCTTCAATTTCTTTAGAAGCCGCGGCGCCAAGTTCCTCTTCAATAATTTCGTTGCAGAGCTCAATGCACTCATCGCAAATGTATACGCCTGGGCCTGCGATCAGCTTTCTAACCTGCTTCTGGCTCTTTCCACAGAATGAGCACTTCAGTAGGTCGCCTGATTCGCTGAG
Source organism: Rhodoluna sp. (assembly GCA_044341965.1). GTDB lineage: Bacteria > Actinomycetota > Actinomycetes > Actinomycetales > Microbacteriaceae > Rhodoluna. The sequence goes on along the minus strand of JBIIQS010000084.1, from coordinate 598 downwards.
TTTTGTCATAACTAAAACCCTATTACCCATCCCCGACAATCGCGGTTAGGTTCTGCTTAGGTTTTACTTGGCAGGCAGCGCGTTCTTACGAGAAGTAAGCACCTGGTCAATCAATCCGTAGGTCAGAGCCTCATCGGCAGTCAAGATCTTGTCGCGGTCAATGTCCTTGTTAACTTCGGCCACAGTCTTGTTTGAGTGCTTGGAGAGAGTCTCCTCGAGCCACTCACGCAGACGCATAATCTCTTTGGCCTGAATCTCAATGTCAGACGCCTGACCTCTTCCGGAATCACCGGTTGCCGGCTGGTGTATCAAAATTCTCGCGTTAGGCAAAGCTAGACGCTTTCCAGGAGATCCTGCTGCAAGAAGCACAGCAGCAGCGGAGGCAGCCTGACCTAAACAAACTGTTTGAATGTGCGGTCTGATGTATTGCATGGTGTCGTAGATTGCAGTCATCGCGGTGAATGATCCACCCGGTGAGTTGATATACATAGTGATGTCACGGTCAGGGTCTTGGCTTTCAAGAACCAAAAGCTGCGCCATGACATCGTCTGCCGAAGCATCGTCAACCTGAACACCTAGAAATACGATGCGGTCTTCA
>JBIIQS010000083.1:0-3948 GCA_044341965.1 Rhodoluna sp. | reverse complement strand
AAATGAGGGACACCGATTGCAGCAACAATCACATCTGCGCTTTGCAAAGCCTCAGGAATATTGTTACTGGCCGAATGTAACAGGGTCACGGTTGCGTCAATCCCTTTGCGGGTAAGCAGTAGGCCAAGTGGCCTTCCAACTGTCACTCCCCTACCAAGTACCGCTACTTTTTTCCCACTTAGTGACACATCGTATCTCCGAAGCAGTTCAACTATTCCAGCTGGTGTGCAGGGAACTGGGGACTTCATTTCCCCTGAAACATTTAGCACCAATCGCCCAAGATTCACCGGGTGCAATCCATCAGCATCTTTTGCTGGATCAATAAGTTCAAGAAGTTCTAATGAATCAAGACCCACCGGAAGCGGTAGTTGAATTATGTAGCCAGTGACATCCTTGGATGAGTTCAACTCATTGATTGCCTTCAAGATATCTGATTTAGAAGCACTTGCCGGTAAGTCAATCCGGATGGACTTCATTCCTACCTCAGCACAGTCGCGATGCTTACCCGAAACGTAGGTGTGCGAACCTGGGTCATCTCCAACCAGCAAGGTTCCAAGTCCAGGGGTGATGCCGTGCTTTTTTAGTTCAGCAACTTGGGTTGTAAGTTCCTTCTTTATGGCCTTAGCCGTAGCTAGACCATCAAGAATTATGGCACTCAAGTGCTACCAGTTCTCTAGGCCGGAATAAAGTGGGAACTTCTCGGTCAAGACTCGAACCCGAGCTTTTAGTGCCTGAGTGTCAGGGTTTGGAAGCAAGACCTGGGCAATGATCTCCGCAACCTCGGTGAACTCGGTTGCCCCGAATCCGCGAGTAGCAAGAGCTGGGGTTCCGATTCGAACACCTGAAGTCACCATTGGAGGCCTTGGGTCATTCGGGACAGAGTTTCGGTTCACGGTAATACCCGCATCGTGTAGCAAGTTTTCAGTTTCTTTTCCATCGATAGGGGCATTTCGAAGATCAACCAAAACCAAGTGAACATCGGTTCCACCGGTCAAGATGGAAACTCCATTTGCCTTCACATCTGGCTGCACCAGACGCTCAGCGATGATTCTTGCTCCCTCGATGGTTCGCTGCTGGCGCTCCTTGAACTCAGGGCTCATGGCCGCCTTGAAGGCAACCGCTTTGGCAGCAATAACGTGCATTAGAGGTCCACCCTGCTGACCTGGGAAAACTCCCATGTCAATCTTCTTGGCATACTCTTCCTTGCAAAGAATCAAACCGGATCTTGGTCCACCGAGGGTTTTGTGAACTGTGGTTGAAACAACATCAGCGTATGGAACAGGTGATGGGTGCAGCCCTGCTGCAACTAAACCAGCAAAGTGAGCCATATCTACCCACAGCTTTGCTCCAACTTCGTCAGCAATCGAGCGAAACGCTGCGAAGTCTAGATGCCTTGAGTAAGCAGACCAACCAGCGATTAGAACTTTTGGTTGGGTTTCAAGCGCACGAGCTCGGACTATTTCCATGTCAATCAAATTTGTGTCAGGGTTTAGTCCGTAGGCGTGGGGCTCATAGGTCTGACCAGAAAAGTTCAACTTCATCCCATGCGTTAGGTGTCCACCGTGAGCAAGCTCAAGACCCAAAATACGGTCACCTGGTTTTGCAAGAGCCATCATCAGGGCTGCGTTGGCGGTAGCTCCAGAATGTGGTTGAACGTTTGCGTGCTCTGCTCCAAAAAGCTCTTTGGCTCGAGTGCGAGCTAGCTCTTCTGCAACGTCAACAACTTCGCAACCACCGTAGTATCTCTTGCCCGGATAGCCTTCGGCGTACTTATTGGTAAGTACTGAACCCTGAGCTTCTAGGATTCCCCTCGATACAAAGTTCTCGCTAGCAATCATTTCCAGCGTGTGTCTTTGGCGATCAAGCTCTTGCTGCAATACGGCAGCAATTTCTGGATCGGTCTCAGAAAGCGGCTTGGAAAAATTCGATGGCTGGCTACTTGTAGTCAATCGGGGCTCCTCGTTTTTAGTAGCTTACCAGAGCCGATGTTTGAGGCAGTTGGAGGGTGGTCGAAGCTCGACCAGCTAACCAACTACCAGATCAGAAATACCTTTTCGCCTCAAGGTCAATCCGGCTGCAAGAAGTAAGACCCCTGCAATTGCCAGACCAACGGTCCAGCCCAGACTCGAATTCACTGGCTCGGAAGTGGTCGAGGCGGTGATAACAGATTGAGCTGCTTGCCGTCTTTGAGTCGGGGATTGCGTAACCTCTGAATCCTGAGTGGGTAAAGTTTCCAAGGTTACTTCCGGCAATCTCTCTAGAGCTGGTACCCGCGCGCCACTTGGCGGTTTTGTCACGCTGGAAATCACTGGTGCCGGGGCTAAAACAGCTGGCTCTTGAGCCACAACTGCGAAAGAAGTGTCCGCTACCGGACCCGTGTTCCCAGCTAAATCCGCAACCGAATTGGCAAGAATCGTGAAGGAGAAACTTGAACCCTCGCAGCCAATAAGCGTTGCAATCCAAAGTTGATCACTGCTAGCGGCAACAGAGTCAACTAGGCAAGCGCTGTTAGTGCTTGTGAAGTTATAGTTATCGGGTTGTGGTTGCAGCACCGGTTCGGTTATTGGAATTATCAATTCTGAATCTTCTTGTGTTACCTCCAGTACTTCTGGCGCGGTTCGATCTACAGCCACCATTGCTGAGCTCTGAGTTATCTCGGGGCCGGAATACCCTTGTTCGGCTATTGAGTTTGCGGGTATTGAGATACCCACTTGACCATCTACGCAATCTGTCACTGTGTAAAGAAGAGTTGTTCCGCTACCACTAAGGGTTCCAGGCTGACAGGTACCCGGGTCGCCAATGATCTCAATGTGGCTTGCGGAAAAGCTTGGGAATGGATCACTCAACTGAATTTGAAATTCAATTGAGGAGGCGTTGGTTAGTGGCGTTTGGGTACCAATTGATTGAAATAGTGGAACTAATTGGTACTCAATCATCACCATTCCATGGCCACTTTTTACCCCAGTGAAGTGCGTGATGTTTGCTGTGTAGAGCGCATCAGCGAAGGAAGATCCGCCTCCGCCGGCTCCAGCGTCGTTACCGGAACTGTCGGTATCAGAACCGCCTCCGCCTCCACCGTAGTAGCCGCCACCTCCGCCACCTCCTCCATAAAGATTGCTGGAGCCACCGGTTCCACCGGTAAGTAATAAACCAGCTGAACCTGAAGTTCCTGTTCCGTTCGCAAGCCCACCGCTTCCGCCAGAAGTTTGTGAACCTCCACCGCCACCTTTTGCCTGGCCATCTTTTCCAGCCGCTGCGATTAGACCGCCGCCTGGACTAGGTGTGAGAGTGATTCCAGCACCGCGGCCACCGCCACCACCAGCTACCACGATTCTCGATTCGACGTCGGTGCCTAGGCGAATATCGCTCGAGCCACCGCCAGATCCTTCATTATTTGAACCCGATCCAGCCTGGCCGCCCCCGTTGAAACCACCAGCCGCCGATTGCCCAGTGATTCCAGCTCCCGCTACCGCGATATACAAAGTGGAAGGGATCTGGGTCAAAGTTCCGGTAACTCGACCACCCTGACCACCGCTTTTTCCACCCTGACCACCAGAAACCTGAAACGTCATGTTGCGCGCGTTTATCGGAGGGTTCCACTGCTGAAGACCACCAGTATGAGAAAACCAAACTGTACAGTTTTGCTCGTAGCAACTTTCTACATAGCTTGCACTGGCTGGCACAGCGCTCAGTGTTGCCGTGGTGATTCCAATTGCCAAGATGGCTGCAGTTATCGAAGAGTATTTGAATTTTTTCATCCCGCAAATGTAAAACCCCTGACCGAATTGGGTCAGGGGTTTTACACAATGTGGATTACTTCAGACGCTGTTGCAGATTTTCTGCTAGCGACTGCATAAACTCTTCTGTGGTTTGGTAGCTCTGGCTCGGACCAACCAGCGCTGCAAGATCCTTCGTCATTTTTCCAGACTCAACGGTCTTGATAACAAC
>JBIIQS010000108.1:0-3376 GCA_044341965.1 Rhodoluna sp. | reverse complement strand
TTTAATCAGGCCTGCGGACGTGTTATTGAAAATGTTGCCAGTTGTTACGAAATTCGAGACCCTCTAGATCTTGCTGTTATTGCCGCTGCAATCACCGGAGCTGGTATTGGGTTCCTCTGGTGGAACACCACACCGGCACAAATCATCATGGGGGACACTGGCTCAATGAGCTTGGGAGGTGCTCTTGCAGCACTAGCGATTCTTTCAAGAACTGAAATTCTGCTTGTGCTAGTAGGTGGCTTGTTTGTAATTGTTACCGGTTCAGTTATTTTGCAGCGGGCTTACTTCAAAATCACCAAGGGTAAACGTATTTTCCTGATGAGCCCACTGCATCATCATTTTGAGCTGAAGGGCTGGGCCGAGATTACTGTCGTAGTTAGGTTCTGGATTATTGCAGGACTTTCGGTCTTGTCTGGAATCGGACTGTTCTACCTTGAGTGGATTTATGGCTAACAAATTGGATTCCCTGGATCAGTTTTCCAGTTGGCACTCCGATTGGTCTCAACTCTCAGTCGTGGTTGTTGGATTGGCAAAAACTGGATTCTCAGTTGCAGACACCCTTCATGAGCTTGGCGCCAAAGTGCTAGTGGTTGCTGACTCTGCATCATCTGAAATTTTGGACATTATCGAAGTACTTGGGATACCTTCTGTTATCGGGAAACTGCCCGAACAGCAGTCAGCTATCGATGATTTCAACCCAGACCTGATTGTTGTTTCACCGGGTGTTCCACCCACCAATGCTCTCGTCCAAAGGGCAGCTGAGAAGAAGATTCCAATTTGGGGAGATCTCGATTTGGCTTGGAGGCTTAGAGACCGGTTTGACGTCAAACAAGAGTGGATCTGTGTCACTGGCACAAACGGAAAAACCACGGTGGTTGAGCTAACCGAAGCAATGCTGCTTACCTCTGGAGTTAGGGCGGTGGCGTGTGGAAATATCGGGAAGCCAATTCTGGACTGCATCCGAGACCCTGCAGAGTTTGAGGTATTGGTTGTTGAAGTTTCTTCCTTTCAGCTTCACTACCTGAATCACATCGAGCCATTTAGCGCTACATGCCTAAACATTGCCGAAGATCATCTTGATTGGCATGGTAGCTTTGAAGCCTATCGCCTTAGCAAAGAGCGCATTTATGACGGCACAAAAGTTGCCTGCATTTACAACCTAGAAGATGCCGCTACTGAACAGATGGTTCAGGCTGCCACAGTGCTAGAAGGTGCCAGAGCGATTGGTTTTGGGCTGGGAACACCAAAGCCCAGCAATGTTGGATACGTCGACGAATTCTTAGTGGACCGAGCCTTCTTGGACAAACGTGCCGATAGCGCTTTGGAGATTGCCAGCCTTGAAGACTTTCATGGATTGGGCGTTCTTACACCACACCTACTTAGCAACATTGCTGCGGCAACTGCCTTAGCAAGGTCCTTTGGGGTGCCACCTGCGGCATGTCGTGAGGCATTGCGGAACTTCCGGGTTTCTTCGCATCGAATCGAGCTGGTGCTGGAACATGGCGGAGTTCGCTACATTAATGACTCCAAAGCAACTAACGCCCACGCCGCGACGGCTTCGCTATCCTCCTTTGAGAGCGTGGTCTGGATTCTTGGGGGACAGCTAAAAGGAGTGGACATTTCGGGCTTGATCGCAAAGTTCGCCAAGCGCTTGCGTTCAGCCGTTGTAATCGGGGTCAATCGTAAGGAAATACTTGAACATTTTGCCACACTAGCGCCCGCTGTTTCCGTGATCGAGGTTGCCGACGGGGAGAATGTAATGGAACGAGCAGTTGAATTAGCCTCCAGCGCCGCAGTTTCCGGTGACGTTGTTTTACTTGCCCCAGCAGCGGCCTCCATGGATCAGTTTGAGAGCTACCAAGATCGAGGCATGAAGTTCAAGGAAGCAGTTGTGAAAATAGTTGGAGGCTCAAGTGCCTAAAGTAAAGAACTTGAGAAAATCTAAAGTCACTTCTAGCAAGAAGACCAGGTCAATGCGCCCCAAGGGTGAACGGCGTCAAAGAATAGCCGAGTGGCTAAGGGATAACTTCCAGGCGGAATCGATTTACTTCTATCGACTTGCAGGGCTAACGGGATTTCTGGTTGTTTTTGGCTTGGTTATGGTGCTCTCTTCATCATCAATAGATTCGCTAGTTGCAAACCGAGATGCCTTTTACGTCTTTTCTAGACAGTCGCTTTACGCAGTAGTTGGTCTAGGGGTGATGCTTTTCATCTCAAGTCTCAAGCTCAAAGTTATTCAGAATCTTGTGAGGGCGGCCGTGGTATTTGGATTCGCGCTTCAGCTCTCGGTTCCGTTTCTTGGAATTACAGTCAACGGAAACACTAACTGGATTTCTATTGCTGGCTTTACTCTGCAACCGGCAGAGTTTCTAAAAGTTTCTCTAATTATGTACATGGCTTGGTTTGTCAGTAACCGAGAGCATGAGCTAGAGGACCCAAGAAGGGTGTTGCTACCCGTGCTAATTGTCGGAGGGGCTGCATTGTCGCTAGTCATGCTTGGTAGGGACCTTGGAACAGCAATCATTATTGCTCTCATCGTCTTCGGCACTCTAGTTATCGCTGGAGCACCCCTCAGGCCCTTGGTCCAAGTATTTCTTGGAGTAGCAATTGCAGGTGCGTTAGCGGCATTTTCAAGTGCCTCGCGTATGGCAAGAATAAACGCTTGGCTTAATCCTGACGCTTCTTCATCCGACGCTTTCAACTGGCAGTACGAACACGGCACTTGGGCCCTAGCTGCCGGAGGAGTGTTTGGGGTTGGCTTAGGTAATTCCAAGATGAAATGGTCCTGGATTCCTGAGGTTGAGAACGATTTTATCTTTGCCGTCATCGGTGAAGAGCTTGGTCTGATTGGAGCTTTAGTGGTGATTGGAATCTTTGCGCTGCTGGTTTCTTCACTTATAGGGATAATGAACAGATCTGATTCGAGCTTCGGAAGAATCATCATTATTGGCGTCATCGTTTGGATTGTCTCTCAATCGGCAGTAAACATTGCGGTGGTTCTTGGCGTTCTGCCGGTTCTGGGGGTTCCTCTACCGTTGATTTCTGCAGGTGGCTCATCTTTGATTGCCACGCTTGGGGCAATCGGAATAGTTCTTGCAATTGAAAAAGACAATCATCGAAACGGCGCTAGGTCCGACAGGCGATGACGAATTATCTATTGACAGGTGGTGGCACAGCGGGGCATGTCAACCCGCTACTAACCATTGCTTCAGCGCTGCTAGCAAAAAAACAAGACGATAAGGTTTTTGTGCTGGGAACCAGTTCCGGATTGGAGTCAAGGCTTGTTCCAGAGGCGGGACTGCCACTGCTACTTATTGAAAAACTCCCTTTTCCGCGCAGGATCAGCTTTTATGCAATCGCCTTTCCTTTTCGCTTT
>JBIIQS010000082.1:0-3964 GCA_044341965.1 Rhodoluna sp. | reverse complement strand
AGGTGGCCCACCTTGATCTAACTCCTTCTCAACTAAAGCGCATCGGAAGAAACCCAGACGTTGCTGGGCGGATAAACACAGCCCTACCAAAAGACATTAGAGTTTTTAGCTTTGAAGTCGCACCAGATGGATTCGACGCTAGATACTCAGCCACATTTCGAAAATATCGCTATCGGGTCGCCGACAAGAACTGCTTCGTTGATCCACTGGATGTTAGATACGTTTTGGAGGTCAAGCCAGAGCTTGATCTAAAGCTGATGAAGCAAGCAGCAAAGGTATTGGTAGGCCTTCATGACTTTGGGGGGTTTTGTAAGCCGCGACCTGGGGCCACCACCATCCGCAGGCTTCGATCCATCAAGATTGCTCGCAACCAAAGCAAGGGTCGCATTATTGAGATCGAACTTAAGGGCGATGCCTTCTGCCACAACATGGTTCGATCCATTGTTGGCGCGCTAGTTGCCGTTGGCAGAGCTCGAGCATCTGTTTCAGACGTCCAAAAACGACTGAAATCAGGATCCAGAGCTGGGTCTTTGAAAGTGGTTGCGGCCAAGGGTTTGAGCCTGATTGAGGTGGGTTACCCCAAGGACTCAAGGATGGGTTTGCAGGCCCAAAACACCCGTAAAAGAAGGGTTCTAGAGGAAAATTAGGGTTTGACCAAGCCGCTTGGCAGGGCCTAAACTAGGAAGTTGTTGCGGTTCGTAAGGACCATTGCACAGTGAATCCAAGCCCCAAGGCTGGATACATGAAATCGACTAAGAAAAGTAAGGCAAATTAGCGTGCGTACCTATTCCCCAAAGGCTCATGAGCTAGACAACAAGTGGTTAATTATTGACGCCACTGATGTTGTGCTGGGTCGTTTGGCAACCCAAGCGGCAACTTTGTTGCGCGGCAAGCACAAGCCAACCTTTGCTCCTCACATGGACAACGGCGATTTCGTAATCATCATCAACGCTGAGAAGGTTGCATTAACCGGATCCAAGCTTTTACAGAAGAAGGCTTACCGTCACTCTGGTTACCCAGGTGGACTAACCGCTACAACCTATGCCGAATTGCTTGAGAAGACTCCTGAGAAGGCAGTTGAAAAAGCTATTCGCGGAATGATTCCTAAGAATTCTCTTGGTCGCGACCAGCTAGCCAAGCTAAAGGTCTACAAGGGTAGCGAGCACCCGCACGCCGCCCAGAAGCCAACCAATTTTGTAATTGATCAGGTAGCCCAGTAACAACTGGCCTAATAAGAAAACTAGAGGATCACCTTGCCAAGAAACGAAACCGAAGTAGAAGCCACTAACTACTCAACTGAGACTCCTGCAGAAGCAGTAAAGGCAGAAACCAAGAAGGTGCGTGCCCCGCTAACTGTTCCAGGTGCAGGTCTTGGTCGTCGTAAGGAAGCTATCGCTCGTGTTCGTATGGTTCCAGGAACCGGTGTTATCAAAGTTAACGGAAGGGCTCTTGCTGATTACTTCCCAAACAAGTTGCACCAGCAGCTAGTGCAGGACCCGTTTACAGTTTTGGAACTTTCCGGTAGCTACGACGTAATCGCAAAGATTTCCGGTGGAGGAATTGCCGGTCAAGCCGGTGCTCTTCGCCTAGGTATCTCTCGTGCCCTAAACGAAATCGACAAAGACAACAACCGCGCAACTCTAAAAAAGAGTGGCTTCCTATCTCGCGACTCCCGCATCAAGGAGCGTAAGAAGGCAGGATTGAAGAAGGCTAGAAAGGCTTCTCAGTTCAGCAAGCGCTAATCTTTCCAAGATTTCGCTAACCTTTCTATCATGTCCCGGTTATTCGGTACCGACGGTGTTCGAGGTCTTGCTAATAAAGACATCACATCAGAATCAGCCCTAAAGCTAGCTCAGGCTGCCGCAATTGTTTTGGGCGAGCAGGCTAGAGCCCGCGGACAAAAACCAATTGCTGTTATCGGACGCGACCCAAGAATTTCCGGTGAGTTTCTAGCTGCTGCTATTTCAGCGGGTTTGGCAAGCAGCGGTGTTGACGTATTCGACGCCGGCGTGATTCCAACCCCGGCGACTTCCTTTTTGACCGCTGATTTGGATGCCGATTTTGGCGTCATGATCTCCGCTTCTCACAACCCAGCACCGGATAACGGAATAAAGTTCTTCTCCCGCGGTGGACACAAACTCGATGACGCAGTCGAAGATGCAATTGAGAAAGCGCTTTCTGCAACGCCGCTCACTCCAATCGGTGCCGAGATTGGTCACGTAAAAGAATTTGCCGATGCGAAGAGTCGCTACCTGGTTCACCTTCAAGGGACTCTTCCTAATAACTTGAGGGGAATCAAAGTTGTTGTGGATTGTGCCAATGGCGCTGCATCCGACATTGCTCCAAAGGCATTCAGAGATGCCGGAGCGGAAGTAATTGTAATAGGAAACGAACCTGACGGTTACAACATCAACTTGGGTTGTGGCTCAACACACCTGAGTGCTTTGCAGGCAGCGGTAGTTGAGCACGGTGCTGATGTTGGAATCGCGCACGACGGTGATGCTGACAGAACCTTGGCAGTCGATGCAACCGGAGCCGTTGTTGACGGCGATCAGATTATGGCTATCTTGGCAGTTGCCGCAAAAGCACGCGGAGATCTATCGCGTAACACATTAGTTGCAACCGTGATGAGTAACTTGGGCCTAAAAATTGCCATGAAGCAAGCCGGCATTGAAATGATTGAAACCAAGGTTGGGGACCGTTACGTTCTAGAAGTTATTCGCGAGGGTGGATACACCTTAGGAGGAGAGCAGTCAGGTCACCTTATATTTGCAAGACATGCCACCACAGGAGATGGCATCCTGACCGGCTTGCAGCTTCTAGCCCAGATGAGCTCAACCGGCAAGAGCCTGCAGGAACTAGCAAGTGCGATGAAGGTTTATCCGCAGGTGTTAATCAACGTTCCAGAGGTGGATAAGTCCAAGGTTGATTCCGACCCAGAGTTACAAAAAGTAGTCCAGGAGGCAAAAACCGAGCTGGGCGAAACCGGTCGAGTGCTGCTTCGGGCCTCTGGAACAGAGCCACTGGTTCGCGTGATGGTTGAAGCCCAAGATGCCGGAACAGCTCAGAGCTGGGCCGAGCGAATCGCCAGGGTTGTTGAAAAGCAGCTAAAGCTTTCTTAGCAGCACGCTTTCCACCCGGTGATTGTCACCTTTTTTCAAAACCAACGTGGCCCTAGATCTGGTGGGCAAGATGTTTTCAGTCAAGTTCGGCAAGTTTATGGTTCCCCAAATTTCGGTGGCTCGAGCCAGTGCTTGTTCTAGTGGCATCTCGGCATAGCGGTGAAAATAGCTTTCTGGGTTAGTAAAGGCAGACTCACGAAGCGCGTGGAACCGATTCAGAAACCACTTGGAGATGTTTTGTGTTTCCGCATCGACGAAAATCTTGAAGTCAAAAAAGTCGCTCAAGGTTATGTCTTGATCTGGACCTGGCGACTGCAAAACATTGAGGCCTTCGATAATCAAAACATCGGGGGATTCAACAACTACTTGTTCACCAGGGATGATGTCATAAGTTAGGTGCGAATAAACTGGCGCTGAAACTTGAGACTTACCGCTTTTTATATCCGAAACAAACTTGATAAGTGCCAACCGGTCATAGGATTCAGGAAAACCTTTGCGGTCCATGATGGAACGTTTTTCTAGTTCTTGATTTGGATATAGGAATCCATCGGTGGTGACTAGTGCAACTTTTGGAGTTCCTTCCCAACGGCTCAGTAGTTCTCGTAGCAATCTTGAAACAGTTGATTTACCTACGGCCACCGAACCTGCAACACCAATAATGAATGGCACCGGCTTGGCACGTTCTCCCAAGAACTCGCTGGTTGCTTTATGGATGTCAGCGTGCTTTGTCACATACAAATTAAGGAAACGGCTGAGGGGTAAGTAGACTTCTGATACTTCCGTTAGGTCAAGAAAGTCACCGAGACCTCTGATTTGAGAGATTTCTGACTCGGTCAAAGGTT
>JBIIQS010000081.1:0-3995 GCA_044341965.1 Rhodoluna sp. | reverse complement strand
ATCAAAAGCACCAGGTCCGCGCCGTGAGCGCGAGCCTCAAGTACCTGATACTCGTTCGCGATGAAGTCCTTGCGTAAGACAGGGATTTTTACTGCTTTTCGTACCTCATCGAGATCATCCAGGCTTCCAAGAAAACTTCTTCCTTCTGTTAATACACTCACTGCTCCAGCGCCAGCTGTCTCATAAGATCTTGCTAGCGCTGCTGGATCTTCAATTCTCGCAATGCTTCCGCGAGATGGACTAGCTCTTTTGATCTCGGCAATTACTCGAATTTTCGTCGGGCTGAGTAGATGTGACACTGGAGATATTGCTGCTGGAGCTGAAAGCGCTTGCTTCTCAATTTGTTGAAGTGAAATTAGTTCCTCGCGTGCCGCGGCATCTCTAATGGCACCTGCGTAAAGATCTAAAAGCAATTAGTTCTTAGACTTCGATCCGCCGACGCCATAACCTGCGCGCTTGAGATACCATCCACAAATTGGGCCTAGAACGGCTAAGCCGGCACTAGCCCAAACCAACAGGGCCAGGTCTAGCCAAAAAAAGATAGCGCCAAGAGCAAATGCCACAATCACCACTGACACAGTTACCCACGCGGCAAGTGAATCTCCGTGACCAGGCTCGGAGTTATTTGTAGTCATGATTTCTCCTCTTTCGCCCAAGTTTATCAGTTGAATTCTAGTTCTGACTGCTCCATAGGTCCTCTGGTTCTCGCTTCGACTTTGCAGCCTTAGGCTTCTGATGCTTGATGGGTATCAGTGCCACTGATGTCAAAACAAATGCATTTAGAGCCACGCTTATGAGAAACAGCGACGTAAAGACACCGACCGAGCTAGATACCAGAAACTCAGATGTTGAAAGATCTTCCACTACACCGGTTTGAGCTGCCAGGACGGAAGCAAGAGTCTCTCGAACTTGAATCTCCGAAGTCAATAAAACTGAAAAGAAGCTCCAGATCATCAAAGGGAAGGTGGCCGCAGCGAGAATTCTGGTAACAATCGGCTTAACGAGAAGGCTCAACAGCATGATCACAACCTGCAATGAAATGAGGGTTCCAATAACCGGGAAGGCCAGGAAGCCCGTGATCTGGATTACACCCCCACCAGCACTCTCGAAAAGTTCAAAACTTTGCCAGCTCTGAGCTGCTGTTATCGCAACGAGACCTGTGGAAAAAAGCCAGCTGAGAAGCAACTTTGTTCTTGTCACGATAGCGTCTTCATGGTGTTTGCTATGGCTATTGCCTTCAGGGGTGCCGATGCTTTGGAGATTGTTTCTTCGTTCTCCAATTCTGGGACAGAGTCTAGAACGATGCCCGCACCAGCTTGGACATAACCCTTTCCGTCGCGAAGAACAACAGTTCTAATTGCTATGGCTAAATCAGTATTACCGGAGAAGTCGAAGTAGCCAACAACTCCACCGAAGAGACCTCTGTTGATTGGCTCTAGTTCATGAATAACCGATAACGCCATAGGTTTCGGAGCCCCAGATAAAGTTCCAGCGGGAAAAGTTGCCCTAACTACTTCAACAGCTGACGCACCGGCAGAGATCTTCCCTTCAACCGTTGAAACTAAATGCATGATGTGGCTGTATCTCTCGACGGTCATGAACTCGGTAACAGATACTGAATCTGGAGCACATACCTTTAAAAGATCATTTCGAGCCAGATCAACAAGCATCAAATGCTCTGCCTGCTCCTTCTTGTCGGCCAGTAGGTCTTCGGCCAGTTTGCTGTCTTCCTCCCCTGTTGCGCCTCTAGGCCTGGAGCCAGCAATTGGATGAAGAATTGCCGAATCCTGATTCACCTTCACTAAGGCTTCAGGTGATGATCCGACCACAGAAAAAGCACCAGATGAATCTTCAAGATTGAGTAAATACATGTAAGGACTTGGATTTAGTGCCCTTAGGCTCCTGTAAACGTCAAGGGCAGTTGCAGAAACTTCCATCTCAAACCGCTGAGACACAACTACCTGGAAGACGTCCCCAAGCTCAACCCGGCTCTTTGCCCTCTCGACCATCTCGATGAACTCTTGGTCGCTAGTGCTCCTGCTGTACTCAATCGCTGCATTGGTATCGATTTCAGCAATGAACGGTAGCTGTGTTGACAGAAGGTCGGACTGCAGTTTCTGAATTCGTGATACTGAAATCTCGTACTCTGCAACGATGTCTGTCGAATCTGACAAGTACAAGTTAGAGATTAGCTTCAGCGTTGAATCAGAGTGATCTACTACAACCAGATCCCGAAGTAATGAAAACGCCATTTCGGGAATCTGATAGGACCCAGATTTAGGAATCGGCAGATTCTCGATCTCATTGACAACACCCCAGCTCAAAAAGCCCACCATTCCAGACACCAATGGAGGAAGCCCTGGCGTCGGCGCTGCTCCAAAGAATTCCTGTATCGACTCGATTGCGTCTAAGCCGCTGCTATCAGAAACCAAAGATGCAACCAAAGAGCTTGTCTCACTTGGCTCTGACTCTATCCAGCGAACAGATGAGCCTTCCTTTAGTAGCATCCCAAGATTTGATACACCAATAAACGAGTACCTTGACCAGACACCTTGCTCAGCTGACTCGAGAAGAAAGCTGCCAGTAGTGTCGCCAGCTAGCTTCTCGAAAATCGAAAGCGGGGTCTCACTGCCTGAAAACAGGGTGGTCACTAGTGGAATAACGCGGAATTTCTCCGAGAGTTTCTTGGCCTCGTCTAGCGAAATCATGAGATGACTCCAATACTCGAACCCAAGCAAATTGGTATAGAAATTGAAAACACTAGATCGACTCGGCAAGCAACCGAAGCGATGCAATGCGTTCATTTCGGTTCAGTACAGAAAAAACAGCACTACCGGCAACGAAAGTGTCAGCACCAGCTCGTGCCAGATTGGCAATGTTAGCTAATCCAACTCCCCCATCCACCTGAACTGACACCTCAAGACCTTGGGCATGTATGAAATCTCTGGCTTGGGTGATCTTAGGCATGACCGACTCAATCAAACCCTGTCCACCAAAACCAGGCTCAACTGTCATAACAAGCAACATATCGGCTAACTCAACAAGACCTGACACATCCTCAAACGCGGTTCCAGGTTTAATAGCTATGCCAACCTTTGATCCGGAGCTTTTAATTTGAGAAATAACTTCTTTTGGGTTCGTGGCAGCCTCGAGGTGAAAGGTCACCGAATATGCGCCAGTTTCTGCGTAACTGCCAGCCCAACGTTCAGGGTTTTCAATCATGAGATGAACATCCAGCGGGACCGTTGTGATCTCCTGTAAGCGAGCAACCACAGGAGCGCCAATAGTTAGGTTTGGAACAAAGTGACCGTCCATGACATCGACATGAATCAGGTCTGAGCTCGAAATTGTCCTTAGCTCGGCTTCAAGGTTTGCAAAATCAGCACTCAATATGCTGGGCGCGATTCTCATCTTCACTCTATGAGTTTACCTTTTTGCGAAACAAGGCAATGAACATGGCGTCGGTTCCATGGATGTGTGGCCATAACTGTGCAGTCCTATATGTGACATCAAGGCCCAGATTCGGATTGATTTCGTTCAAGATCGCGTTAGCCGGTAGTAACTCCAAGTCACCCCGATACTGTGACTCGGCCCAGGTAACCAGTGCCGTGGTTTCAGAAAGGTGGGGTGAACAGGTAACGTAACCCAACACGCCACCTGGCAAGAGCGAATCCCAAGACGCTTTGAAAAGATTTTTTTGCAGCTTTGCTAGCTCGGGGATGTCAGTTAACTTCTTGCGCCAACGCGATTCAGGCCGTCTCCTGAGAGCCCCAAGTCCCGTGCAAGGGGCATCGAGCAAAAGCCTCGAGAATCTTGCTCCCCCTTCAGCCAACTTGCGACCGTCACCGATGCTGACTTTCAACTTCGAAATAGGATCAAGCGCCTGCTGAACAAGCTTGGCGCGGTGCGTCGAGACTTCATTTGCTTCAAAAGTCACATTTCTTTGCTTGGCCACAGCTAACATCAGCGCAGCCTTACCGCCTGGACCTGCGCAA
>JBIIQS010000006.1:0-14007 GCA_044341965.1 Rhodoluna sp. | reverse complement strand
GAAAAGAAGCTGCGTTCCATGGTTGATTACTCCGACCAGGTGGCACTTGCTCTTCGGGCCGTTACCGAGTTTCCAGATGCTGCAACCAGTATTCGCGAGAACTTTAGCCAGGTAATGCTCGACGAATATCAAGACACTTCGGTGCTTCAAACCAGGTTGTTAGCAACCTTGTTTGCACAAAGATCAGTGTTTGCAGTGGGAGATCCGAACCAGTCAATCTATGGCTGGCGCGGAGCAAGTGCATCAAACCTTGAAGAATTCGGTGTTGATTTTGGAACCGCCAAGAACTTTAGCCTCAGAACCAGCTGGCGTAATCCCACTCGAGTTCTGGAAAAAGCCAATGAGATCTCCGCGCCACTTGCTAACCAGGCCAGCTTTGAGATCCCTAAGCCTTTGGAGCAGCGAGTGCTGCCAGTAAAGCTTCAAGCGATGCCAGATGCACCAGAAGGCCAAGTGCAGGTTCGCTTTTTAGAAACCATCGAGCAAGAAGCGCAAGAAATTGCCGAGTGGTTCAAGCCAGCACTTGCCAAAGGTGCAAGCTGTGCGGTGTTGATGCGCAAGCGCTCAGCTATGGCTCTATTTGTCGAGACGCTACAGTCCAATGGAATTGAAGTAGAGGTAGTTGGACTCGGCGGACTACTTGAACTTCCAGAAATTGTCGATCTGGTATCTGCTTTGAAAGTTATTCAACGGGTAGATGCTGGAAGCGAACTAATCAGGCTACTTACTGGGGCAAGATGGCGCATCGGAGCTAAGGACATCGATCGACTCTTCGTTATTGGAAGAAAACTATCTGGTCCAAAGCAAAAAGGTGTCTTTCGCCAAGAGCTCACAATTGTGGAAGCTCTCGACGAGGTTACTAGCGAAAGCCTTGAGCTCCTTTCTGAGTTTTCAGCTGAGTCGCTAAGGCGTCTGCGTGACGCGGCGGTATTGTTTAGAAATCTTCGTTCAGCAACATCGCTACCGTTAGCGGATTTTGTTCGAGTGGTTGCCGAGGAGCTTTGGTTAGACATTGAGCTTCGAGCCAACCCAAGGCTTAAAAATCCCATGGCCCAGCTCGAGTCCTTCTATGAAACGGTTGCGGGCTTTGGCCAAGCTAGCGCAGCTTCACAACTTGGAGCGTTTTTAAACTGGCTGGATTATGCCGCGAAGAGAGAAAGATTTGAACTACCAAAGTCCAACCCGGCAGCTGGTGTGGTGCAAGTGCTCACGGTGCACGCGGCTAAAGGTTTGGAGTGGGATTATGTTGCGGTTCCGAATCTTGTGGAAGATGATTTTCCAAGCAAACCGCGATCAATTTCCGGTTGGCTTTCTGGAGCGGAGCTACCGTATCCGCTTCGAGGAGATGCCAGGTCATTGCCGGTTTTTGACTACGAGGCAACTAGAACACAGAATGACATCAAAGCAGCCAAAGATCAGTTCCGCGCAGACAACAAAGAGCATCAACTTCGCGAGGAGTATCGACTTATTTATGTTGCAATAACGAGAACCCAGCAAGCACTGCTTCTTACCGGTTCTTATTGGAAACCAGGAAACGCTGGATCTAGAAAACCCTCGCGCTTTCTAGAGCAGTTAGCCGATGAAGGTTTTGAGTTTCCGGAGATTAATAGCCAAACAAATCCTCTTGACCTGGAACCAAAAACAGCCAGCTGGCCACTCAATCCCGTGGGTGAGAGACACGCAAGTGTTTTGAAACAAGCGGCCGAGAAAGTTCAGCAGGCTACTAAGCAGTTAGCTAATCCAGCGAGTCATACAAAACAAACCAGCGTGCACGAGGAGATTGACCTGCTACTCAAAGAACAAGACGATCGAATTGCACGTTTATCAGTTGTGGATTTGCCGGTTCGAATACCAGCATCCAGATTTAAAGAGTTCGTCAAGGATGTTGACGCTATTGCTGCCAAGTACCTAAGACCCACCCCCTCAAAGCCCTACCGTGAAACTCGTATCGGAACGCAGTTTCACTCTTGGGTTGAAGACTTTTTGGTATCCGAGGTTGACCAGGCAAGTTCTACAGCGGTAAGCGAACTAGCTGAGATATTCAAAAACTCTAGATTTGCAAACCTGATGGAGTCCGAAGTTGAATTAGAAATCAACCTGACACAGGGCGTGAATACCTTTGTTTGCAAGCTTGATGCGGTTTTCAAAGTGGGGACCCGCTATGAAATAGTTGACTGGAAAACTGGCTCTCCTCCTGAATCTAAGGAGCAAGAGCAGGAAATGATTTTACAGTTGGCGCTTTATCGGTTTGCTTACTCGAAGCTTCGAAATCTTCCGGTTGACCAAATTGACGTTTGTTTCTATTTCGTGGCTGATAACACTGAGCTAAGACCTGATGTAGTTCCGGAGCCAGCAGAGCTTATGAAGCTTTGGGAAAAGCTATTTGCCTAGAACAGCTCGTCGTTTTTGACGGGGTTCGAAGTGGCTTGTTCTGCACGGCGTTGCTGTGCAATTTCGGTGGCCAGCGGGGCAGCGGCAATCCTTTCAGCTTTTCCTGATTCGACTTCTTCAGTGAGGACCAAAAGCATTCCCACAGCATCTTCGATGATCTCTTGGCTACCCTGCGAGTAGCCGTGAAGTAGCCATCTGGCAAGTTCTAGTTCGCTATACAAAAGTGCTCGTGACCATAAGTTTACATCGGCAACTGGTCTGGCTTCGAAGTAACGAGCAATCACGCTCTTTGCAAGCTCAGTTGTTGCTCCACCCAATACCCAGGCAAGGTCTTCGGCAGGATCAGAAATTCTAAGTCCACTCCAGTGAAGAACTCCTGATACTTTTCCATCAAGTTCTAGAACGCTGTGACCATTGATTGCACCGTGCACCACGGTCGGCTGGTAGCGGAACATGCTGGAATCTTCCAAAGCGGTTTCCCAACGCTGCAACAGAATTGGCGGAACCTTGCCTGTTTGGGCAGCTCGATCCAATTCCATAATGCGGTATTTCAGGTTTTGCTGTGGGTCGAGTTCTGGGAATCCAGATTTTTGCACCAATTGGTGTGGCAGGTTGTGAATTGCGGCAATTGCAAAGGCAATGCTGGCTGTCAATCCCGAAACTGGATCTACCCGAGAAAGTTCAATTGAATTTCCATATACAAAGTCAAAAACCAGGGCACGCTCACCATCAGAGTCCTTAGTATCTCCGACCAGTTGTCCAATTTGAAAAGGAAGATTTTGTCGAACTAGGGACGAAAAGCACTTTAGGGCCCTAATCTCAGCTTCGAGTTCTGTGCCAGCGGTTGGGCTGTTTGCCATCCGAACCACGAAGTGTTCGCCACTCTTGGCGGTTAGTAGAGCTGCATCAAAAGCACCTGATTGTCCAGCGTCCAAGTGCTTTACCTGTGCGAAGTCAAACTGCGGAACTGCGTCTTTCGCCAGTGCCGCTAAAATCAAGGGTGATCTAGCCATAAATTTAGGTTAGACAACATTGCCCAATCTATTCAGTATCGCCACGCGAGGATAAAGTGACCGAAATCAAGCTCCCACCCCTTGCTCGTTGGGAGCTCGATAGAGACTACTTATCTAGGTCAAAACCTGAGCTATTCGACGAGCTCTGGAGTCTCGAGACTACCCGCGTACTTGCTATGCATGGCGGCAAAGTTCTCCTAAGAACTGATTCTGAAACACCAAAACTAAATCTCATGCCAGTAGATCAAGTTCCGACTGCAAACCTTCGGGTCTACTTGGGAAAAACCACTTCGGCAACCTCGTTCGAGGCCGACGGGGCCGCGATTGTGTTGGCAATCGTTAACGAGAACTCTGCGAACCAAATTGAACCCGATAGCTCTAAATGGTTCGGTCTTCGAAGTCTCGGCGCAGTGCTATCTGATCGTGATGCTGGATTGTTCACGCAAGCTTTGGCGCTTTATAACTGGCATGAAACCAACCAGCACTGTCCTAAGTGTGGGACACCGACAGTTATCGAACAGGGTGGCTGGGCCAGGCGCTGTTTTAAAGACAACAATGAAATCTTTCCGCGCACCGATCCAGCAATTATTGTTGCCATCACCGATCAACAAGATCGAATCCTTCTTGGCTCTCAAGGTACCTGGGAGCACAATCGCTGGTCTGTTCTTGCCGGCTTCGTCGAAGCCGGGGAGTCTTTGGAAGCTGCCGTAGTTCGAGAGATGAAAGAGGAGTGCGGCCTGGAGGTATTCGACATCCAGTACCTCTATTCACAGAGCTGGCCGTTTCCACAGTCACTAATGCTGGGCTTCAACGCCAGAGCCGACTCAAGCATTGATTTCTTGCCCGATGGAGAAGAAATCGTAAAGCTTCGCTGGTTTTCCAAAGCGGAAATAGCAGCGGAGGCAAAATCCCTTTTGCTACCAAGTGATTCAACAATCTCTAGATCTCTAATAGAACTTTGGTACGGGTCTCCGATTGAATCAGGGATTGAAGAATCGAAAAATGGCCAACAGTAGCGCGGAGCAGGTTCTAGAAGGCCTAGATCCGAATCAAAAAGTTGCCGCTCAGTCGCTAGTTGGTCCAACTGTAATTTTGGCCGGTGCTGGAACTGGAAAAACTAGAACAATTACTCACCGGATTGCCTATGGAATTGCTACTGGACACTTCGCTGCCAATCGCGTGCTGGCACTTACCTATACCAATCGCGCAGCGGGGGAGTTGCGAGCAAGACTTCGGCAGCTTGGTGTGGGAGCAGTTTCGGTAAGAACTTTCCACGCAGCAGCGCTTGCTCAGTTGGAATACTTTTGGCCACAGCTCGTGGGTGTTCCGGCACCTTCAATTCTTGACTCCAAGGCAAAACTCATTGGCCAAGTTGCCAAGGTCATGTCAATCAATTTGGACCAAGCAGCTCTTAGGGACCTGGCGAGTGAGATCGAGTGGCGAAAGTATTCGATGCTTTCGATGGAAGAGTATGCCTTGCTTGCCGATTCCAGGGCTCAGGTAGCAGGGCTTAGCTTTGCTAAGAATCTTGAAATTCAACAAGGCTACGAGCAAGAGAAGATTCGGATGCAGCGTCTTGATTGGGAAGATGTTTTGATTTTGACCCTGGGGTTACTAAAGGCAGAACCTAGAGCGCTCTCACATGTTCAAAGTCAATATCGCTTTTTCACAGTGGATGAGTATCAAGACATCTCTCCTTTGCAGCACGCCCTATTGGATCAATGGCTGGGCTCGCATGCTGAGCTTTGTGTTGTTGGGGATCCAAACCAGACTATTTATTCTTTTACTGGTGCTAGCAGTGAATTTCTGCGTAGCTTCCCAGATCGATTTCCAGGGGCCACCGTGGTGGATCTGATCACCAATTATCGATCCAGTAAACAGATTGTCGCTTTTGCTAATCGACTGACCAGCGACTCAGCGCTAGGCGGCGATCTCGAAGCAGCAGGCGGTGCAGGTACAACCCCAACAATCGATAGCTTTGATTCCACAATCGCCCAAGCTAAAGAAGTTGCCAAAGCAATCAACGAAGCGATTCAGGCGGGAGTTCCAAGAAGCGACATCGCCGTGTTGTATCGAATCAACAGTCAGTCCGAAGAATTAGAGCGTGCACTTGGTGATTTAGGTATTGCCTATCAACTAAGAGGAGGCGAGCGGTTTTTTGCAAGACCGGAAATACGAACCGCGGTGCAGCTGATTCGAGCTGAAGCACTTTCGCCTTCTGGTAAACCTCTAGACCATGCAGTTAGCGACATTGTTCGATCTCTAGGTTGGCAACAGCAAAGACCAACGCAGCAAGGCGCTGTTGCCACTAAGTGGGAAGCACTGAATGCGCTGTTGTCCATGGTCGATGAACTTCCAGAAGGGTCAGGCATCAAAGAGTTTGCTTTGGAGTTAGCCGATCGTGCACACTCGCAACATGAGCCAACTCAGGAGGCTGTCACCTTGTCAACCATTCACGCGGCAAAGGGATTGGAGTGGCCAATGGTTTTCATAATCGGGTTGAACGAGGGTTACTTACCTATTACTTACGCGAAGACAGACGCCGCTATTCAAGAAGAGAAAAGACTTCTTTATGTTGGGATCACAAGAGCCAAGTCTCAACTGCGACTGTCATTTGTGAATCAAGATAAGGGTAGAGAGCGCTCACCTTCGAGGTTTGTCGCCCTATTGCAATCGGGTTTAGCCCAGTAAGTCTCTAAGCGCCACATCAAGTTCGTCATCTGGGCTTTGCTTTAGAGCTCGTTCAATTAATTTAGCTGGATCTTTGATGTCTTGCTCGGTAGGCAGCAAATCCGGATGAGACCAAATCGCGTCTCTTTTTTCTAAACCAACCGCATCGGTTACCTGCTGCCACATCGAAGATGCCTCGCGAATCTTTCTTGGCCGCAGCTCTAATCCAATTAGTGTCAAAAAAGTTCGCTCGGCAGGACCGATTGAGGCGCGCTTTCGTCTCATGGTTTCTGCAATAGCTAGTGATCTTGGAAGCCTCTTGGTTGCAGCTTGGGTAACACAGTCCACCCAACCTTCGATAAGTGCAAGCACTGTTTCAATTCGCTCCAGTGCTCTGGTTTGTGAATCAGTCCTTGGTGCAATCAGGGCACCGGATTCCAGAGCTTTTTGTATGTTGCCTATTTCAGCAGGGTCAAATCCTTCTGAGAGCTCGACAATCTTGCTGTTATCGATTGTGATTTCGCTGGCGTAGGAAGTTATGAGATTCACGATGTATCCACGTAGCCACTTGCTGTGCTTGAAGAGCCTGGAGTGGGCAAGCTCGCGCACCGCAAGGTATATGTAAACCTGATCAGCCTCTTCTTCGAGAGAGTTTACAAAGTTCGCTAGGTTTTGGGCAACGAAGGCTGGCCTTGCTTCCTGGAAGATTGGCAAACCGATATCGCCACCGCTTAGCACTTCTTCCGAAAGCTTTCCGAGCGCTTCGCCCAGTTGCATCGCGAACATAACTGACCCGGCGGATTTCATGATGCCGCTTGCTTGCGAGAGCATCCCGGCAAATTCTTCGGGAAGGTTTTCTTGGAAGTTCTCGGTAAGTGCAATCGCCATGCGCTCTGCTACCGGAGTTGCAAGATCTTTGAAGAGTCCAATTGAGTCCGCTACCCAAAGTTCTCTTGAAAGAAGTTTCGGCTCTATAGAAATTGGACCTAAATCAGTTGCTTCATCGAGCCAAAGATTTCCAGTTGCGGTCGAGGTATTAATTGATCGGCCAACTGACTCTGGAACGGCAACGGTGTTTTTGGCAGATATCTTTCTGGCTTGGGTTTGAACTAGATTCCAGTTCACACCTTCTGTTTGACCACCAGGAGCAATGGCGGCGCCGATTTGAGTCAGCATTTCCTGCAGCGCCTTTGGGTCAATGGGTAATCCTGCGGCTTTGGCCAGTTGCTCAGGATCTAGTGGTTGACCGGATAGGAACTTGCGCAGCATGGCCTCAAAGTCTTCGGGCTCTTGCCGGTTATCGTTCACTTCGCTACCTCTTCGCTCCGATTCAAGGCTACTTCCTATAGTTGCCTAATCTGCCTGAACAATTGCTTTGCTAACTGAGTGTTCGCCGAGAGCGTGGAATTTTGGGGCAGGTTGGCTAGTGGGCTCACTTAGGCTAATTGAAAGGCTTACAAATCAAGGCGGGCATGACTTTTTTCCAGCGACGCAAAACTAGTTCAAAATCTAGCGAACGCGCCAAGAGCGCTATCACCTTTTTTACTGTGGTGACCTTTGCCGCGGGTTTTCTCGTCTTGGCCCTACTGCCAACGCCCTACCTAATCGAACGAGCTGGCCCCACCTACGACGTTTTGGGTGAAGTTGATAATGAGCCAGTAATTCAAATTTCTGGAGCTCAAAGCTATGAGTCCGAAGGAACGCTCGAGGTGCTCACTGTAAGCATTGTCGGAAAGCCAGAGAACACTCCAAACTGGATTGAAATTGCACTTGCTTGGCTAGACGAATCTCAGGCTGTGGTTCCAGTAGAGCTTCTCTATCCAGATGATCGAACCACTGAAGAAATTAGATCCGAGTCCAGCGCGATGATGGAAGTTTCCCAGCAAGACGCTATTGCGGCAGCGCTGAATTATCTGGGTTACGAAACACCGAGGCAGGTATATATCGCCGAGGTGGTGGCGGACGCGGCAGCAAGTGGAAAGCTGGTCGCTGGTGATTTTGTGTTGTCGATCAACTCTGAGCCAATCGAAGATCTTGAACAGCTAAAAGGCATAGTTACTATCTGGGACGAAGTAGCACCACTGACAGTTGTCGTAGATAGGAACGGACGGGAAGTCACTAAGGAAGTTTCTCCAATCAAAGACTCCGAGGGAAACTTTAGGCTCGGAATTTTGGTGGGATACAAATATGACTTTCCGATAGAAGTGAATCTCCAGCTAGGAGATGTTGGTGGACCATCTGGGGGCATGATGTTTGCGCTTGGGATCATCGACCGACTCACTCCAGGGGATCTAACCGGTGGCCTACACGTTGCGGGCACTGGCACCATCACTCAATCTGGCGAAGTTGGACCAATTGGCGGCGTGGTGCAGAAGCTCTATGGGGCTTCACGCTCTGGGGCAACCGTGTTTTTGGCTCCAGCGGCTAATTGTGACGAAATTGCTGGAAACGTCCCAGATGGCCTGCGGGTAGTTAAAATAGAAACACTACAACAAGCACTTGACGCTTTAGAAAAGCTGTCGGCCGATGAGCAAGTGGAATCTTTACCAAGTTGCACGAACTAGGAAAACAGGAGAATCATGACACAAGCTGCTAACCAAGGCATTCCAAGACCAACTTTGTCCCCGTCGACAATCGCTATTGGAATAGTTGTTGTTATTGGTGCCATCTTGCTCAGCGTTGCTGGTTTATACACCGACGTGTTGTGGTTTGACCAACTCGGATTCCTTAGCGTGCTAAGCACGCAGATCTTTGCGCAGAGCGCTCTGTTCACCGTTTCAGCTTTGGCATTTACGCTGATCACCGGATTGGGCCTTTGGCTAGCTTTTAGGTTTAGACCGGTCTATCTAAAGTTTGCTGACGAGAGGTCTCCTTTTGAGCAATATCGACAGCTAATTGACCAATTGAGAAAAGCGGTCATGATTGGTGTCCCACTAGCTCTTGGAGCTCTAGCTGGTTTGGCTGTTGCGCCCAACTGGGGGATTGTACTTAGCTACTTGAACCGGACTCCTTTCGGTGACACCGATCCACAGTTCGGTCTGGATATTTCCTTCTATATATTTGAGCTACCGTTTTACATCGGCCTTGTTGGATTCCTATCCGCCGCCTTCTTGATTGCGCTGTTGCTTGCAGCTGGGGTTCACATCGTTTACGGAAGCATTAAATTCAATGGTCGCGAAACCTTAGTTTCAAAAGCAGCGCGCATTCAAATTGGAGTGACGGCGTTTTTATACCTCCTTACTCAAGGAGCATCTCTTTGGTTGGATCAGTACAGCACCTTGACTAGCTCAGCAGGCCTGTTTACTGGCGCAAGCTATTCGGATGTCAACGCTGCAATTCCAGGTTTGCAGATCTTGGCTCTTATCTCAGTGGTAGTTGCCCTCTTGTTTTTGGTTGCAGCTTTTGTTGGTAAATGGCGTCTTCCGGTAGTTGCTACCGGTTTGATGGTTGTCAGCTCGCTAATTCTTGGAGGATTGTTTCCTTGGGCCGTACAGACTTTCCAGGTAATTCCAAACGAGCGTGTTTTGGAGTCCCCTTACATTCAAAGAAACCTCGATGCCACCTCTAAGGCATTTGGTATCGACACCGTAGAGCGCGTTGAATACAACGCCGTTGTTGACGCCGAGCCAGGCGCACTTCGCGAGGATGCTGAAACTACCGCTTCGATTCGAATCTTGGACCCAGCTCTTGTTAGCTCGTCGTTTAGACAGCTTGAGCAGTTCCGTCAGTACTACAACTTCCCAAACCAGCTTGATGTTGGTCGCTACGAAATTGATGGCAAAGTGCAAGACACAGTTATTGCTGTTAGAGAGCTAAACCAGGCGGGTCTTGGAGACTCGCAGTCTTGGTACAACAACGTGGTTGTTTACACCCACGGATTCGGTGTTGTTGCCGCTTACGGTAACCAGCGCACCCCGGATGGAAAACCAGTGTTTATGCAATCCGGTATTCCTTCGGTTGGAGCACTGGGCGACTACGAACCACGGGTTTACTTTGGCGAAAGCTCCCCAACTTATTCGATTGTTGGAGCTCCCTCTGGTTCCGAACCTCTAGAGCTTGATTTCCCAGCCGGCGAGGGTGAAAACGATCAGACCTACAACACCTTCTCAGGCTCCGGCGGCCCAATGATTTCCGGAATCATTCCACGGCTTGCCTACGCTCTGAAATTCCAAAGCGAACAGATTCTGCTATCTGATGCCATCAACGCTGAGTCTCAGATTCTTTACAACCGCAACCCGCGTGAGCGCGTTGCCGCCGTTGCACCATTTCTGGAGTTGGACTCAGATCCGTACCCGGCAATCATCGATGGTCAGATTCTTTGGATTGTTGATGGTTACACAACCTCCAACAACTATCCATATTCCAAATCTGAAGACCTAGCTCAAGCAATTGCTGACGCTAACTCGCCGAGTGTGCTACTTCGAGGTCAAGCCAACTACATCAGAAACTCCGTGAAGGCCACAGTTAATGCCTACGACGGAAAAGTGACTCTGTATGAATGGGATGAAAAAGACCCAATCTTGCAGACCTGGAAAAAGGTATTCCCAGACACCATTAGACCAATGAGCGAGATGTCGGGCGAGCTACTTTCCCACGTGCGTTACCCAGCTGATCTATTCAAGGTTCAGCGTTCAATCTTGGGTAGCTACCACGTTGAAGATGCTGGAGCTTTCTACTCTCAGCAGGATGCTTGGATGACACCGAATGATCCAGTTGGTGGATCGGGAGTTGGAACCTTGCAGCCTCCTTACTATTTGACAATGCAGGTGCCAGGAACCGATTCTCCTGACTTCTCGATCTATTCGACCTTCATTCCTCGCTCCACCGGTGAAGCTTCGAGAAACGTGCTGACTGGTTACTTCGTGGCAAACTCTGATGCTGGAACTACAGCGGGAAAGAAGTCGGCAGACTACGGAACACTAAGGCTTCTGACTCTTCCAAAGAGCACGATTGTTCCAGGACCTGGTCAGGTGCAAAACAACTTCAGCGCCGATTCCAAGGTTTCTCAGCTACTGAACATTTTGAGACAGGGATCAACCAGAGTTCTAAACGGAAACCTGCTGACTCTGCCAGTTGGTGGTGGATTGCTTTACGTACAGCCGGTATACATCCAGTCCACTGGGGAAACCAGCTACCCGCTCTTGCAAAAGATTTTGGTTGCTTTTGGTGATCAAATCGCCTTCGAAGACACTCTTGATCAAGCGCTTACGGTTCTGTTTGGATCTTCTGGAATTCCAGATGAGACTGATCCAGTTGACCCTGTAGATCCAGGTACTGACCCAACCGAACCAGAAGCTCCAGCCACTGGTTCGGATGCGTTAGCTGCCGCTTTGCAGAACGCTCTTGAAGCTATCCAGGAAAAAGATGCCGCGATGGCAGCTGGTGACTGGACCGCATTTGGCGAAGCCGAAGAAAAGCTTCGCAAAGCAATTGAGGCAGCGCTGTCGGCCACTCCATAGTGCACTAGCAGCAAGTGTTCAAAAGTGGTAGATTGAAACTTCGCCGCGGGGTGGAGCAGTTCGGTAGCTCGCCGGGCTCATAACCCGGAGGTCGTAGGTTCAAATCCTGCCCCCGCAACCAATAAGAAAACCCCACCCATTCGGGTGGGGTTTTTTGTTGTGAATAAGTTCTGCGCTAAAAAATTAACGTACTTATGGTTTTGCGTATGTCAATTACTTCCAAACTTGCAGTCACGTTTTCCAGTTTGCTTATCACTTCAGCCCTAGTGTTTGTTGAGGCCCCAGTTGCAATAGCTTGTTCCACTGGCGGCTCCGGAAGTTCTGGTGTTTCACATGGATCTGCCATGCATTCGGGTTCAGTGACAGTTTGTGTTGGGATTCAAACAACCACCCCAGCGCTAACTTCTACAACCGCACCAAAACCTCCTAGCGGAATAACACTCAAGCCAGTAGCCAAACCCGTCTGTCCAACTGCTGCCCAAAGCAAACAAATGCCAAAGTCCCCAGATGCTGCGGAGCGCTGGGTCAAGTCCGTTTGCAATCCAAGCCAACCAACCGCTTCCAAGCCGGCTTCGCCACCACCAGTGAGTTTTACTCCTGCGGCAAGCAACTTTGCTAGCGCTGCCGTTTCTTTCTCGCCAAATCCACTCAAGGCAGCTGTCTACCCGGCAACGCAGCTACCCGCTGGTGAGACATTCACATTTAGCGCAAACCCTTCGCTTCACTATGGGTCGCAAGTGATCCTTGGTCGACAGGCCGAGGTTCAGTTCTCACCGGCTGGGTTAGGCTGGCAATTCAGCGATGGAAATCGTATTCAAGGCGTGGAGATAAAGCGAAGCTTCGAACAGGCCGGAAAGTATCAAGCATGGGCAATCGCAAGCTATTTCGTGAGCTACCGAGTAGTTGGTGAGACGACGTGGCAAGCAATAGCTGGCCAGATCTCGGTGCTGAGTAATGTTTTGGACCTGGACGTGTCAATCAAGACTCCCACGGTTCCGCCAACACCGCCAAAGCTACTGCTCGTAGGTGGGGAGTGCAGTACAAACCCAAAAAGTTGGGGGTGCGTACCCTAGGGGGGCAATCTTATTTGCGTTCTGACATAGGCTTGTAGATAGGTAAAGGGTCAGCTATCTCCCTGCCAAAATTCAGACTTGTTTGCCATGATTAAGGCAAGACGAAAGGCCTCTAACATGAGCATTCAACCGCAAGACCCTAACAGTCTCGGTAGAAAAAACAGTTACAACAGCCAGTTCCTTTTTGACCCTCCAGTTGCACTTACACCTAAGAAGCTCAAGCAGAAAAAGACCAAAGAGAAAAGGCTGACTTTTTTCACTGCAACCTCGGCGATACTTTTGGGTGTTTTGATGGGGGCTTCAATTGGTGCGGGAGCAGGAGTTTTAGCTCAGAATTATCTGACTAGGCCACCGGCCATTGTTGTCAACAATCTGGAGGAAGTCAACTGGGTCACCGCTGCATCCTCAGCTGCGTCACCATCGGTAGTGACCATTAGAGTTTCTGGTTCTGGATCCGGCGGCAATGGTTCTGGTGTGGTGCTTACCAGCGATGGCTACATTCTGACTAACGCTCACGTGGTAACAATTGGAGGTAGTACAGCCAACGTTGAACTTTCGGTTCGCACCAATCTTCGTGAGGTTTACACAGGACGCCTAATCGGGACGGATCCAACCAACGATCTAGCCGTGATAAAAATTGAAACTACCAAACCGCTGATACCAATGGTGTTTGCTGATTCTTCAAAGATCAATGTTGGGGACCAGGTTGTTGCCATCGGTGCACCACTGGGACTCGAGGCCACTGTAACCAGGGGAATTGTTTCAGCACTAAATCGAACCATTCAAGTTGCTTCCTCGGAGAATCCAGAAGAGACGGGCTTGGAGTTTTGGTCAGGAAGTTCGGTTCCTCCCGTAAGTCTTGGAGTGATTCAAACTGATGCTGCCATCAACCCCGGAAACTCTGGTGGTGCTTTGGTAAACACCCGAGGTGAACTCATCGGCATCAACGTTGCTATTGCGAGAGCTGGCGGTGCAGTCGAAGGCGGCAGCATCGGTGTTGGCTTTGCTATCCCTTCGAATGTTGCAGACAGAATTGCCAAGGACATCATTGAAACCGGTGAGTCATCACACGGAGTGCTTGGTGTGCTCATCGGTGATGCTATGTCTTCAGAAAACGGTTCGGCGTTTCCAGTTGGAGCACTAGTTATTGAAGTAACACCCGGGGGAGCAGCCGAGGGCATTGGTATAAAACCCGATGACATAGTCGTGAAACTAAATGGCAAGAGCATCAGTAGCGCGAGTGAGCTCACTTCTGCAGTGCGACAGGAAAAAGTGGGCACTGAAGTCAAGATCGAGATTCTGCGAGACGGTGAACGGCTAACTTTCGATGTTGTGCTGTAGTGAGATTTGCCCGTTCTAGAAAAGAGTAATCATGAGCGAACAAACCAATCCTGATTCAGG
>JBIIQS010000080.1:0-4016 GCA_044341965.1 Rhodoluna sp. | reverse complement strand
AAGCGGTGAGGAACTCTCATGCCTAAGAGCTCAAAGATTTCAGGAACCGAGCGATACAACTTCATGTTGGCTCTAACTGGATACTTGATTCAAAACAGACAGCAGAAGATTGCTGATGTTGCCAACCACTTTGGCGTCTCCGAACAAGAGATCCATGACGCCGTTGTAACAATCTCGTTATCGGGGGTAGGTATGTATCGACCTGACGAGCTCTTCTTTCTTGATTACGACCTTTTGGAAGTAGGAATTGTAGACGTTAGTTTCGCCCCAACTCTAGAATCGGTGCCTCGGCTTTCAACCAGACAGGCCGCGGCAATCGCAAGCGGTCTTTCTTACCTAGAGTCAGTGCTTGATGAATCTGACAGGATAGAAGTTGCAGAGCTTATGAATTTACTCTCCGATGGTGGAAAGCACACCAGCGAGATGCCTTTCAAGGTTCACCCATCTCGCATTGATGTCGAAGTATCACTTACAAGGCAAGCAATCAGCGAAGATAGATTGCTTAGTTGCTCTTACATCAACGCTGCGAACGAAGTTACTTCACGGAAAATTGAGCCGATTTCCATGGAATCCAGTGACTCAATTTGGTACCTCAGGGGCTACTGCCGGACCAAAAAGGAGATCAGAGTCTTCCGACTGGACAGAATGCGAGACATTTTCCTGGAGAAAGAGAAGCTCGTTCGCGCAAAGTACCCGGAAACCGATTCTTCAGGCATCTACTCGGTAAGCGAAAGTGACACCAACGTTGTATTTGACATCGATCCGGAGGGGTTTGGAATGCTCGCGGATTACAAACCTGATTATCCAGTGGTGGGTGATAAGACACTGAGGGTGACAATACCAATCGGGGACATCTCAACTCTCGGGAGAGTAGTCTCTAGGTACTCAGGACACGTCCGAGTAATCGCTCCCGAAGCGGGCCGTAGAGTGGTTTTTGAGTTCGCTAGCCGGGCGCTTGGGTCTAGTTCTGCCAGTGAGAAAGTGGAGTAAACCAATTGGAACCTTGGATCTGGTTAGTCGCAATCGGGCTTGGCCTCATAACTATGGCACTTGCACTCGCGAGGTTGACCATAAGTTCAGTAAAGCTTGCCAAAAAGCTCAAGCCATTTGCCGATCGACTAGCT
Organism: Rhodoluna sp.; assembly: GCA_044341965.1. Classification (GTDB taxonomy): domain Bacteria; phylum Actinomycetota; class Actinomycetes; order Actinomycetales; family Microbacteriaceae; genus Rhodoluna. The sequence goes on along the minus strand of JBIIQS010000080.1, from coordinate 2,892 downwards.
CGGTTCCAAAGCGATACCGCGCTCTATCCAGAGGCCGTCAAGTTCTATTCGGACCTGGCCAAGACACAGAAGACCCCAGCCAAGACGCTTCCAACCCCCAAAGGTTAACGAAAAATAGCCGAAGAGCGTAGGCTTGTAAAGTAAGAACTTGAGCGGATAGGAATTGAGATGCGTCTACAGGGCTGGGAATGGTTAATTATTCTGGCAATTGTCTTGCTGCTATGGGGTGGGCCAAAGCTTCCAGGTTTAGCTAAGTCTCTTGCGCAGTCGATGAGGGTGTTCCGCAAGGAAATCAAGTCAACAGACGACACCAAGCAGGCTGATCTGCCTGTTGAGGGTGAGAACACCACTAAGAACTAAGTGGTCAAGAAGCAAAACCCCGAAGGCAAGATGAGCCTGTCGGGTCACCTGAAAGAGCTTCGTAATCGACTTTTCTGGTCGGCAATCTTCCTACTCGCTGGATCTATTGCGGGTTGGTTCATGTTCGATGCTGTGTTCGCGGAGTTGCAGCGACCCATCGTTGAACTTTCCAATCAACCCGGATCTAACGCGACCATAAACTTTCCAACCGTTGTCTCGGCCTTTGACGTGCGGCTACAAGTCTCAATCTTTCTAGGGGTGATGTTGAGCTCACCAGTTTGGCTTTTTAACATCTGGTCTTTTATCACTCCCGGGCTCAAGAAGAAAGAGCGAAAATACACCATCTGGTTTGTGGTGGTAGCTGTGCCGCTATTTCTGGCAGGCACCGCGCTAGCCTGGTCCTCTCTTCCAACCTTTGTTCAGGTTCTGGTTGGATTTACCCCTGAGGGTAGTGCAAACGTGATAAACGCGAGCGAATACATCCTGTTCACGATACGCATACTGCTTGTGTTTGGGATTGCATTCGTACTTCCAGTTGTATTAGTGCTACTCAACTTTGCCGGAGTTATCACAGCAAACAACATCCTCAAATCCTGGCGCATGGCAATTTTTGTGTCGGCAGTTGTAGGGGCAATTGCAACTCCAGTTGCTGAACCAATGGCGATGTTTTTACTTATGGTTCCTCTTCTGATTCTTTACTTCGTTGCTGCTGGAGTTGCCACGTTGCATGACAAGAGACTTGCCCGAAAATCAGAGAGTATTGATCTTGAACTCGAGACCCGGCAAGCCAACCTCTAAAGATTATGGACAACCTCACCGCATCTGAGCGATATCAGCGTGCTAAGTCAAAGAGAGCAAGTCCTAGTTTTGACTCCTTTCTTGAGCTTTTGGATTTTCAGCTTGACCCATTTCAAGAACAAGCCTGTGAGGCCCTCGCGCTAGGCAAGGGAGTGCTTGTTGCTGCTCCCACTGGGGCTGGTAAGACTGTGGTTGGTGAGTTTGCTATTCATCTAGCAATCGAAAAGAACCAAAAAGTTTTTTACACCACGCCAATAAAAGCCCTGAGCAACCAGAAATACTCCGAATTGGTTACGCGCTATGGTACGGATCGAGTGGGGCTCCTAACTGGTGACATAAACAACAATTCCGAAGCCCAGATTGTCGTTATGACAACAGAGGTTCTCCGCAACATGATATACGCCAGTTCCGAATCCCTAATTGACCTTGGGTACGTTGTCATGGACGAAGTTCACTACCTGGCCGACCGTTTCAGAGGAGCGGTTTGGGAAGAAGTGATTTTGCACCTGCCCAAGGACGTTGTCCTAGTTTCTCTTAGCGCAACCGTTTCAAACGCCGAAGAGTTCGGTGCCTGGCTGGATGAAGTGCGTGGTGATACGGTGATCGTCGTCTCGGAAGTTCGTCCCGTACCTTTGGATCAGCACGTCCTCTTTGGCGATGAACTGCTTGAACTTTTCGAGCCCGGTACCAAGGGCCAAAGAGTTAGCGCAGAACTGGTTCGCAGACACTCAGCAAAGCTTAGGGTTCCTATTGGAAAGATCAACAAGGGCAAGAAGTCGAACAATTCATTTGACCGAGGTCTCTCACGAATACCGAAGGTTTCAAAACCCGAGGTAGTTGAAATCCTGGACGATGAGGATTTGCTACCAGCAATTTTCTTCATCTTCTCGCGTGTCGGCTGCGACACAGCTGTTCGGTCTTGCCTCCAAAGAGGGGTTCGGCTCACAAGTCGTGAGCAGCAAGATGAAATCAAAGAGATAGTTGAGCGTAAGTGCTCTTCAATCGCTGAAGAGGATCTTGACACGCTTGGTTACTTTGATTGGCTAAGTGGTTTGGAGCGTGGAATTGCAGCTCATCATGCGGGCATGCTGCCTGCTTTCAAAGAAGTTGTAGAGGAGCTCTTTCTCAAAAAGCTCGTCAAAGTAGTTTTCGCAACCGAAACTCTGGCTCTAGGTATTAACATGCCAGCAAGAACGGTCGTATTGGAAAGACTCGACAAATTCAACGGGGAGTCCCGAGTGCAGATCACTCCCGGTGAATACACCCAGCTGACTGGTCGCGCTGGGCGTCGAGGCATAGACACGCTCGGTCACTCGGTTATTCAGTGGTCTGGAAACCTTGATCCAGCTAGCGTTGCCGGTCTTGCCAGTAGGCGAAGCTACCCCTTGGTTAGCCCTTTCAAACCAACCGCAAACATGGCGGTAAATTTAATCGACGCTTTTGGTCGTTCACGAGCAAGGCAAGTACTTGAGACGTCCTTTGCGCAATTTCAAGCCGACCGTTCGGTAGTGGGATTGGCTCGAGGCATTCGTGACAAGCAGATATCACTTGATGGTTACGCAAAGTCTATGGAGTGCCATCTTGGGGATTTCTTCCACTACTCGTCCATTAGGCGTGAACTCACCGACATAGAAAAGGTTCTCGCGGTTGGTAACACAAGGGTTGAACGAGGAAAAGACATTAGACAGACCAAAGGAAGACATGAACTGGAGCGCAACCTTGCCGAGCTAAAGG
>JBIIQS010000079.1:0-4065 GCA_044341965.1 Rhodoluna sp. | reverse complement strand
CAGAGGTTCTTTTGGTGCTTGATGCCACGACTGGACAAAACGGTCTCGTTCAAGCAAGAGCCTTTGCCGAGGCAATTTCGGTGACTGGAATTGCGCTGACAAAGCTTGATGGCTCAGCGAAGGGCGGAATTGTTGTTGCCATTCAAAACGAACTTGCTATTCCAATCAAGTTAGTTGGGGTTGGCGAAGGGATAGACGACTTTGCATTTTTTGACCCCGAAGAGTTCGCCAACGGTTTAGTGGCTTAGCCTAGAAATAGGAAGAGAGATAACAAGTGTTTGGAAACCTATCGGATCGCTTAGCCGAGACTTTTAAGGCTCTTCGCGGTAAGGGGAGACTAAGTGCTGCCGACATCGACGGAACCCTGAGGGAAATCCGCAAGGCGCTATTGGAAGCCGACGTTGCCCTAGAGGTAGTCAAGAATTTCATTAGCGCTATTCGTGAGCGAGCTCTGGGCGATGAGGTCTCAGCTTCACTAAACCCTGCCCAGCAGGTTGTTCAGATTGTAAATGAAGAGCTGATTCAAATTCTTGGTGGAGAAGCTAGAAAACTTCGCTACGGCAAGGTTTCCCCAACAGTAATAATGCTCGCAGGCTTGCAGGGTTCTGGAAAAACAACGCTGGCGGGAAAACTTGCCAAGTGGCTAAAAAGCGAAGGGGAGAACCCATTGCTGGTCGCTGCGGACTTGCAAAGGCCCAACGCTGTTGACCAGCTAAAGGTTTTAGGTGAAAAAGTCTCGGTTGAGGTTTACTCACCCGAGGCTGGATCAGGTGTCGGAGATCCGGTAAAGGTTGCCAAGGACTCAATCGCTCACGCCAGATCCAAGGGCAACACGGTTGTGATTGTAGACACCGCGGGCCGCCTGGGTGTCGATCAAGAAATGATGGCTCAGGCCAAAAAGATTCGTGATGCTATCAAGCCAGACGAGACGCTGTTCGTGATTGACGCCATGCTTGGCCAAGACGCAGTAAATGTGGCCAAAGCTTTCGAAGAGGGCGTTGGGATATCTGCAGTTGTATTGACCAAGCTTGATGGCGACGCTCGAGGTGGTGCGGCTCTATCGGTAGCTTCCGTGACTGGCAAGCCAATCATCTTCTCCTCAACTGGCGAGTCCCTTGATGCCTTCGAGCCGTTCTATCCAGATCGAATGGCCTCCCGGATTCTGGACATGGGAGATATCCTTACCCTGATCGAACAAGCCCAGAAGCAGTTCGATGAGCAATCCGCAGTGGAGATGGCCGAGAAGCTTGCCAAAGAGAACTTCACACTTGAAGACTTTTTAGAGCAGATGCAGCAACTTCGAAAGATGGGTTCGTTGAAGTCAATGCTTGCCATGATGCCAGGTGCAGGCCAGATGAGGCAACAGCTGGACAACATAGACGAAAAAGAAATTGATCGAACCGAGGCCATAATTCGGTCCATGACCCCGGTTGAAAGAACCAACCCAAAGGTTCTAAATGGCTCGAGAAGAACTCGAATCGCGAGAGGCTCAGGGATGAGCGTTACGGACGTGAATTCACTCGTGAATAGATTCGAGCAGGCCGCCAAAATGATGAAGACTGTGGCCAAGGGTGGTACACCTCAGATCCCAGGCATGCCAGCTGGTATGGGAGGCGTGGTGCCGCGTAAGAAGGCCAAGGACTCCAAGAAAAAGTCCGGTTCTAAATCGGGTAACCCAGCCAAGCGCGCAGCACAAGAGCAAGCCAGGACAAATGGCCAAGGTTCAGCTCCATCTGGTGCCGGCTCAGCCTTTGGAATCGGCAACTAGCTATCTTTGGCCATTTCTGGCAGACTAGAGAAGTTGCCCAGGCACCTGACCCTCTAACCAGGAGCCAAAAAGGCAAAACCATAGAGCTTGACTACCGAGTGTGCCCCCACGCTCACGGTTGATTGTTCGCCCCAATTCAAATAACAGGAGCATTGTGGCTGTAAAAATCCGCCTAAAGCGTCTCGGAAAACTCCGTACGCCTCATTACCGCATCGTCGTTGCCGACTCTAGAAAAAAGCGCGACGGTCGTGTCATCGAAGAAATTGGTCGTTACATCCCGACCGAGAACCCATCTTTCATTGAAGTAGATTCTGAGCGAGCTCAGTATTGGCTTGGCGTTGGTGCACAACCAACCGAGCAGGTAGAGGTACTTCTAAAGCTCACCGGAGACTTCCAGAAGTCAAAGGGTGACAAGGATGCGAAGAACACCGTTCAGGTAAAAGCTGCGAAGCCAGTGTTTGAAAAAGACACGAAGAAGAAAGCTGTTCTAGTTCCTAAAGAAGAACTTGCTGCCAAGAAGGCAAAAGCCGAAGCTCCTGCTGAACAACCAGCTCCTGCTGCCGAAGCAACTGCCGAAGAGGCAGTTGTTGAAGCCGTGGTAGAGGCGCCAGCTGCTGAAGAAGTTGCAGAGACTCCTGCAGCGGAAGTTACCGAAGCTCCTGCCGAGGAAGCCGCAGCAGAAGCTCCAGCTGAAGAAGCAAAGCCAGAGGCCTAATCAATAATGTTGGCCGCTGCACTCGAGCACTTAGTTAAGGGCATTGTCGACAATCCTGACGATGCCTCAGTGACTGAACGCTCCAGCTCTAAAGGAGATCTCCTAGAGATTCACGTTCACCCAGATGATCTGGGCAGAGTAATCGGGCGCAACGGCAGAACAGCAAAAGCACTTCGCACTTTGGTCAACGCACTTGCAGATGGCAAGAAAATACGCGTTGATGTGGTGGACGGTGACTTCTAGTAAGACCAAGCTACGAGTCGGAAGGCTCGTTAAAGCCCATGGTCTAAAAGGAGCTCTCAAGCTAGAGCTTTATACCGACAGCCCAGATCAAAGATTTCGTGCTGGCCAGGAACTAGAACTACAAGTTCCAGAAACCTCCGAATGGTTTGGAAAAACAGTCAAGGTAGCTGAGCTTCGCTTTTATAACCAGTCCCCAGTTTTGTTTCTCGAGGGCATTCAAGACCGCAGTCAAGCTGAAACCCTAGTCAAGGCGATCTTGCTAATCGAAACCGATCTTGAGCAGCTGCCAGAAGATCCTGAGGCTTGGTACGACCATCAGCTTATTGGCCTAACGGCTTTAGTTGGGGAAGAGGTGGTTGGAAAAGTGATTCGAGTTGATCATCTTCCAGCTCAAGATCTTTTGGCCATCGAAACTTCGAACGGTGAGGTGCTGGTGCCTTTTGTGAAGCAAATCGTCCCTTCAGTTGATATTCAAAAAGGCCAAATTGTTCTAACCCCTCCGGCCGGGCTTTTTGAGATCAATCTTCCAGGTGGTGACTCTGATGAGAATTGATGCCATCAGTATTTTTCCTGACTTTTTTCAAGTGTTGGACATTTCGTTGCTGGGTAAAGCCCAAGAGCAATCACTTATTCAGTTCAAGGCCCACGATCTAAGAAAGTTCACAGAAGATAAGCACCGAACAGTAGATGACACCCCATTTGGTGGCGGAGCCGGCATGCTCATGAAGCCAGAGCCTTGGGGTTTGGCGCTGGATTCGGTGCTTACCGAAAACAGCGTTGTGGTTTTTCCTTCACCAGCCGGGGTGCCGTTCAAGCAAGCTACCGCGAGGGAGCTTTCGGGTAAGGAGCATCTAGTTTTTGCCTGCGGTCGCTACGAAGGTATTGATCAAAGAGTTTTGGAATATGCCCAAAGCTGCGCAGAAGTTTGCGAAATTAGCCTTGGTGATTATGTACTTAACGGCGGCGAGGTTGCCGCGATTGCCATGATCGAGGCGATTGCAAGACTCATGCCTGGAGTTATCGGCAATGCGCTTTCGTTGGATGAGGAATCACACAGCGAAGGGCTATTGGAATACCCGAGTTACACCAAGCCAGCTAGTTGGCGAGGTTTGGATGTTCCTGAGGTGCTACTAAGTGGCAATCACGCCGAGATCGCAAAGTGGCGCAAGGAGCAAGCTCTGGAAAAGACCCGAAGAATCAGGCCAGATTTAATCGATTAGTTACCAATTGCCTGGGGGTCGAAACTGTGGCAATATGGAGGTTCGCCTCCAGTAATGGGCTCTGCCGCAGGGGAGATAGGGCGAAGCAAAAACCCAACATAACCGTTTTTGACCTGCGT
>JBIIQS010000078.1:0-4081 GCA_044341965.1 Rhodoluna sp. | reverse complement strand
TAAAAAACAACACCGGGCCATTTATGAATTCGGCCCTCGCCAAGAAGCCAACCACAAACGCAAAGCCAATTAGCTTCACGAGCCAGCCTCCCATGACCGCCCCAAAGAACCCGGCCAGAGATAGCCTTCTGCCAATCAAAACGCTAGCCAAGGTAAGGCTGGTAAAAACAAGCGCCAGCGATGCTCCAATTAGCGCACTTGGCACACCCTTCTGGGAATCAACAAAGTATCCAACCACTGAGCCCACCGTGGCAATCAAGCCGATCAATAGTGAACCCTGAGCCAAGACCTTTATGAAAAGTTGATCTGCCGAGGAAGTAGTTGTCATTTGGATGCTCTCTTTCTAAGGGCGTTTAGTGCCGGTTGTCTAAGGGCCTTTAGTACCGGCCAAACGGTATAAATAGTGACTGGGATTGCGGCCAGGACAGCAATCAAAAGTGCGATCTGTGTAGGAATAAACATCAGTGATAAACCACCAAAAGAGATTATGGCCGTCCAAAAATAGAAGACCAGCACGGAGCCAACGTGGCCATGACCCAAATCTTGAAGCTTATGGTGGATGTGACTCTTGTCTGCCCTGAAAGGGGACTTTCCGGCTCTGACTCTTCGAATCACTGCCAGTAGCAAATCAAGCAGCGGAAGCAACAAAATTGCAAGCGGCAAGACAATTGGCAAGAAAGCTGGAGCTAACACCCGACTGGAAACCGCAGCTGGGTCAATCTGCCCCGTAACCGCCAACGCGGCTGTTGCCATCAAAAGACCAAGCAGCATCGATCCGCTATCGCCCATAAAAATCTTGGCTTTGTGCCAATTGAATGGAAGAAACCCTAAGGCCATTCCCACCACGATTGCTGAGATTAGCGAAGCCAAGTTGAAGTAGTTAGTTGGTGAAGTTTGTTGGGTAACTAGATAGGTGTAAAGGAAAAAAGCGCTGGTTCCAATAAGCACTACCCCGGCAACTAAACCATCTAGCCCATCGATAAAGTTCACAGCGTTCATGATCAACACGGTCAAAAATATGGTGATTATCATCGATACCGCATAGCTACCAATAACCAGTCCCCCGATTGGCAAAGAGACAATCTGAACGCCCTGCCAAGCAAGGATTCCAGCTGCTAACACCTGCCCTGCAAGCTTGATGGTCCAGTCCAAATCAAAGAAGTCATCCAAAACTCCGACGATTACAATCACTGTGGCGGCAGAAACAATCGAAAGTAGTCTTTGTGGTTCGCTGAAAACAGAGTCGAACCAAGTAAGTGATCCTGCGACCAGTAAAGCGGCAAACATTCCCGCAAGCATTGCCAAGCCGCCAATGCGAGGTGTCGGAGTGGTGTGAGTGTCTCGATCTCTAATTTCTGGCATCACCAGATGCTTACGACTCATCCGGATTGTGAAATAGGTTGCCGAGAAGGTAACTAATGCCGCTATGGCAATAATGAACAAATAAGCTCTCACTTGCTAAGCCTCAAGATGCTCCCCGAGAACTAGTTTTAACTTGTCAATGCTAAGAGCCCCTCTTCTAACAATCCGAGCCTTACCGGTAGTTTTTAGCTCCCCGGAATCGTCAACCCCATCAACAAGGTCAGTCATGTCCAAGATTGTGGACGCCTCGCCCTTCGGGCTAGAACCACCATCCAAATAAACTTTCACCTTTGAACCAAGGTAGCCTTCGGCTTGCTGGCAAGTTATCGCAGCCGGCTCGCCAGTTAGATTCGCACTAGAAACAGCTAACGGGCCAGTTTCTTGCAGTAGAGCAAGAGCGATCTTGTGATCTGGCATGCGAAGTGCGACGGTGCCTTTGGTTTCACCCAGGTCCCAGGTCAGTGAAGGCTGTGCCTTCAAAATCATGGTCAGTGCACCAGGCCAGAAAGTTTCTGCAAGCTCGTGAGCTAGAGCTGGAATGTCTTGGGCAAGTCCATCTAGCGCAGCGACATTGCCGATAAGAACAGGTGGCGGTGATTGCCTGTCGCGACCTTTTGCTGCCAGAAGTTTCTTCACACCCTCATGGGAAAAAGCATCACAAGCCAAGCCGTAAACGGTGTCGGTTGGAACTACAACCAACTCTTTTTGACCGATTGCAACTTTGGCCAATCTCATTCCAGTTAGAAGGTCAGTATCTAGGGAACAGTCGTAGATTCGCTCCATCGAGACCTCCTTCTTGAGCCTTACTAGGCGTTTACTGCTGAAATCATTCGCTCTTTGCCTGCTAGGTCAGCTCTGGCTTCAATTTCTAACCAGCCCCCAGCCAATAATAGTTTACCGATGGCATTTGACTGGCTGTCTGCGTGCTCTAATACGAGCAAACCCCCTGATTTCAATAACTTCTTGGCGCGAATTGATATCTGTCTAATGACATCTAGTCCGTCAACCCCTCCATACAAAGACATGCTCGGTTCATGAAGCTGGACTTCTAGGTCAATAGGGATTGCATCGTTTGGAATGTAGGGAGGATTGGATATTACTAAGTCGACCTTGCCATCTAAATCACTAAGTGAATTCTGTAGATCTTCGTTTCGCAAGTTGACTTTAGAAAGGCCATAGCTTGCTGCGTTTTGCAGCAAGTAGCCAAAAGCTTCCTCTGATTTCTCAACTGCAAAAACTTTCGATCCTGATATTTCAGTTGCCAAGCTGATGGCTATTGCGCCACTTCCCGAACCAAGATCAACAATTAGCGGGCTTTGAAAATTTGTGATTTTCTCCATCGCAAAGCCAACCACCTGTTCGGTTTCTGGACGCGGGGTGAAAACCCCTGGCCCAACTTTGAGCTCTAGGTGTCGAAAAGGCGCAGTGCCTGTGATGTGCTGCAGCGGCTGCCTGGCAACACGTCTGGCGAGTGCCAAATGGAACCTATCCATTGACTCTTGAGGAAATTCTTGGCTTGTTGCAACCATGAGAGACAGCTCAGAACGCGAAATACCGAGGCAGTAACAGGCAAGGAGTTCTGCATCAACTGTTGCGGAAATTACTCCAGCTTCTTCGAGCTTGCTGGAAGATTCGGATAGAAGTTCCGAAACTAACAATTACTTATCGCCTAGTGCTGCCAGCCTGGCTTCTTCATCGGTTTGGATTGCCGAGCGAACAACTGGTTCCAATGCGCCATCCATAACTTGATCGAGATTGTAGGACTTGTAGCCGGTTCTGTGATCGGCAATTCTGTTTTCCGGAAAGTTGTAAGTTCTAATTCGCTCGGAACGGTCAACCGTTCTGACTTGAGATTTCCTGGCCGCAGACTGTTCGGCGTCGATTGCTTCTTGCTGTGCGGCTAAAATTCTAGCTCGCAAAACTCGCATTGCCGCTTCACGGTTTTGTAATTGAGACTTTTCGTTCTGCATCGAAACAACGATTCCAGTTGGAATGTGGGTGATTCGAACAGCAGAGTCAGTGGTGTTAACCGACTGACCACCAGGACCTGAGGAGCGGAAAACATCCACTCGGATTTCGTTCTGGCTGATCTCGACTTCTTCTGGCTCATCAACTTCTGGAAATACCAGAACTCCAGCTGCCGAGGTATGAATTCTGCCCTGAGTTTCCGTAACCGGTACGCGCTGCACTCGGTGCACCCCACCTTCGTATTTCAGGTGTGCCCAGACTCCCTCAGCAGGATCATTGGAATTTCCCTTTATGGCAATCTGAACATCTTTGTAGCCACCAAGATCTGACTCGGTCTTGTCCAAAATCTCTGTCTTCCAACCCTTGGCGTTGGAGTACTGGATATACATGCGAAGCAGATCTGCTGCAAATAGAGCGGATTCCGCACCACCTTCACCAGCTTTGATTTCCATAATCACATCGCGACCATCGTCTGGATCACGTGGGATTAGTAGTCTTCGAAGCTTCTCGTTAGCCTCGCTGACCTTGGCTTCAATAGCAGGTAGCTCGGCCGCGAAGGCTTCGTCTTCTTTGGCTAGATCTTTGGTGGCCACCAAGTCTTCAGTCAGTGAAATCACCTGGTTGTAGGCGCTAACAATTGCGCTTACAACCGCGTAACGACGGTTGAGTTTTTTCGCCAAGGCAGGATTCTGATGCACAGACGCATCTGATAACTGTTCCTGCAGCGAGGCATGCTCAGCCAGCAGGGGCT
>JBIIQS010000005.1:0-14439 GCA_044341965.1 Rhodoluna sp. | reverse complement strand
GAGGCGCCGTAGTGCTCAATAGACACGGAATCGCCTTGTGGAGCATACTTTGACCAACCGAGTGCCAAACCGGCCTCAACCGACACTCTCGCTTGAACGCTGGCTGGTAAAACGCTCTCTCGGTAGGAATCGGATTGCTCCTCGAACCACTCAACGCACGGCATCGAAACAACACGAGTTTTTATCCCGTTTTGCTCCAGCTCGAGTCTTGCGGCGATTGCGAGCTGAACCTCGGAACCAGTTGCAATCAAGATCAGTTCCGGTTTTTTATCGGACGCGTCAACTAAAACGTAGCCGCCGAACTCAACATGGCTTGCAGGAGAAAGAACCTGTCCAGTTGAATCAGCTGCAATTCGATCAAGAACTGGGACATTTTGTCTAGTGAGTGCGATTCCAGCAGGGCCAAATCTTCTAGAAAGGATCTTCTTCCATGCGATGCTAACTTCATTTGCATCAGCAGGCCTTACGATGTCGAGACCAGGAATCGCCCTTAGGGTTGCAAGCTGCTCAATAGGCTGATGGGTAGGACCGTCTTCGCCCAGAGCGATTGAGTCATGAGTCCAGACGAAGATTGAAGGAACTTTCATCAAAGCCGCTAGACGAACAGCAGGCCTCATGTAATCGCTGAAAATCAAGAAGGTTCCACCGTAGGAGCGTGTTTTTCCGTGAAGCGCGATTCCATTCAAAATTGACCCCATGGCGTGCTCCCTGATTCCAAAGTGCATCACTCGTCCGTAATCGTCACCCGTGAACTCGTGAGTTGAGTGAATCTCTGGAACGAAGGATTTAGCGCCAGCAATTGTCGTGTTGTTGGATTCTGCAAGGTCTGCCGAGCCACCCCATAACTCCGGCATCACTTTTGCGATGGCATTGAGTACTTTTCCAGAAGCTGCGCGAGTCGATACATCAGTACCGGGATCAAAAACAGGCAGAACAGAATCAAGATGTGGAAGCTCACCATTTTCTAGGCGATCGAACAGTGCCGCATTCTCTGGATTTGATTTCCGCCAGGCCTGGAAGTTGCTTTCCCACTGGATGAGAACATCCCTGCTGCGGTCTCTGAACCCCCTGGTATAGCTGATAACAGCGTCAGATACCTGGAAGTTCTTCGTTGGATCAAAGCCAAGAACAGACTTTAGCCCCGCAAGCTCCTCAGCTCCTAAGGCAGAGCCGTGAACCTTGCCAGTGTTTTGCTTTGTTGGTGCTGGCCAACCAATAATAGTGCGAATAGTTATAAGCGATGGCTTGTTGGTTTCTGCTTTAGCTTTCTGGATTGCCGAATATAGCTCCTGTATGTCCTCGACGTATTTGCCAGACTTTCTCCAATCGACAACCTGAACGTGCCAACCGTACGACTCATAACGTCTCTCGAGGTCCTCGGTGAATGCAATCTTGGTGTCATCTTCAATAGATATCTGGTTCGAGTCATATAAAACAACTAGGTTTCCAAGCTTCTGGTGGCCGGCCAGCGACGAAGCTTCGGAGGTGACACCTTCTTGCATGTCACCATCGCCAGCGATGCAGAAGATGTAGTGATCAAAAGGGCTAGTTCCTGCAGGCGCCGATGGGTCAAACAGCCCTCTTTCGAACCTTGCAGCGTAGGCAAAACCAACTGCAGAGGCAAGACCTTGACCCAGTGGTCCAGTCGTTATCTCGACGCCCTTGGTGTGTCCATACTCAGGGTGTCCTGGAGTAAGGGAATCCCAGGTTCGAAGTGCCTTCAGATCTGATAGCTCAATTCCGTAACCAGTGAGGTACAACTGGTTGTAGAGGGTTAAAGATGAATGTCCAACGCTGAGGATAAATCGGTCCCTGCCAACCCAATCCGGGTTCGCTGGGTCATGCCTGAGAACTTTCTGGAACAGAAGATGAGCTACTGGAGCCAAAGAAATTGCCGTACCAGGGTGGCCATTACCAACTTTTTCAACCGCGTCAGCAGCAAGAACTCTCGCGGTATCAACCGCTTCTTGGTCTAGCTTTGACCATTCAAGATTGCTCATAACCTACCTGTTCACGTGTAAAACCAGACTTTGCGCGGAATGACCACCAAACCAGCTCGACCCTCGGGATAAAGGATTGGGGTTTTCCACAACCTTAAGAATTACCTTACACACATAGTCATCGGGCCTTTGGTTGCGCAGGGCTACAAGTTGGTCGCTTAGACTTAATTCAAATCATGAGCTCACAAACCTTAGAATCCGCGCCTGTCAGGCTTGGTTTCTGGCGCAAGGCCAAGGCGTATTTTGACCTCACTAAACCGAGGGTTATTGAACTTCTTCTTATCGCCACTGTTCCGACCATGATTCTTGCCCAACGTGGCATTCCTGACCCCTGGCTCGTGATTGCCACGGTGTTTGGTGGAGCGTTGAGTGCGGGAAGTGCAAACTCGTTTAATTGCTACATTGATCGAGACATTGACAAGATTATGGGTCGCACTAAAGGCCGACCACTAGTAACCGGCGATGTCTCACCAAAAGAGGCATACCTGTTCGCTTGGGCTCTAGGCATTCTCTCTGTGGTCTGGCTTGCCGTCATAGTGAATCCACTGGCCGCGGCACTTTCTCTGGCCGCGATACTGTTTTATGTTTTTATCTACACATTGCTTCTAAAGCGTCGCACCCCACAAAACATCGTCTGGGGAGGTGCTGCAGGGGCCATGCCAGTTCTCATTGGGTGGGCTGCGGTTACTGGTGAACTAAATGCTGCCGCCTGGGTATTGTTCCTGATTGTTTTCCTATGGACCCCACCGCACTACTGGCCACTTTCGCTAAGGTACAAAGCCGAATACAGCGACGCAGGGGTTCCGATGCTCCCGGTGGTGCGAGGTAACAAAACTGTAGGGATGCAGATTGTCCTGTATGCATGGGCACTGGTTGCCTCAACGCTGCTGCTTATTCCACTTGGTGAGATGGGCATCATCTACACGGCAACAGCTCTAGTTACTGGCGCTTTTTTCCTAAGAGAATCTCATCGCCTAAACGCTGAGGCAGCCAAGGGTGAGATAAGAAACCCTATGAGACTCTTTCATGGGTCGATAACTTACCTGACAGTCTTATTCGTTGCTATTGCGCTAGATCCACTATTTTTCTTTAATCTCTTCTAGTCTTCGCAAGCTTTCGTCACGTTCTTTCGAGTGATCGAGCATCGGTTCAGGGTAGCCATTAACTAGCCCATCGACTAGTAACCAAGGCTCGTGAACTTCGGATCCTTCAAGATGTGAAAGCTCCGGTATGTACTTGCGAACATAGTTCCCATCTGGATCGAATTTGTATCCTTGCAAAATCGGATTGAATACTCGGTAGTAGGGCGAGGCATCAGTTCCACATCCAGCTGTCCACTGCCATCCATGTGAATTCGACGCAGGATCAAAATCTGATAGACACTGCTCGAACCAGTCTGCTCCCTGCTGCCACTCCAGATGCAAGTCCTTCACAAGAAAACTTGCAACAATCATGCGAACCCGGTTGTGCATCCATCCTTCGGCCGCGAGTTGTCTCATACCCGCATCAACCATAGGAAATCCAGTGGTGCCCTGCTTCCAGCGCTCAAGTTTCTCATCCGCGGCTTTGCCTTTGTCGTAACGCATTTTCGAAAACCTTGGTACGTAGTAGTCGTTTACTGTGTGTGGGTTTCTGAAAAGGACATCCGCATAGAACTCTCTCCAAGCGATCTCTTTTCGAAATACATTATGGCCAGGTATATCTCGGAGGTCTGCTAAAAGTGTTCGTGGGTGTATCTCGCCGTGCGCTAAGGCGTGAGAAAGCTTGGATGTGCCAGAAAGATCCGCTCGATTCCTGTTCTCCGAATAGTCAAAGAGAGCTCTCTTCTTGAAGCGCTCAAAGGTATCCAAGGCGTATCTCTCACCGGCACGAACTTTGAACTGTGCTGGCTTTGTAGGTTTAGGTATCTTGGACGCTGAAGGCTTACCCCATACAGTACTCTTTGGAAGCGTGAAGGGTTGATTCCAACCAATCTCAAACCAGGCTTTATAAAACGGGGTATAAACACGATAAGCCGAGCCATCTGTTGGTTTAACTACAACTCCTGGTGTGACGGCGTAGTTTGATCCTTGTAATACAAGCTTTTTGCCAATAGCTTCTAAGGCTTTAGCCACCTGCACTTGTTCATTCATTCCTGCAGGGTCAAAGCTTTCCGTAGCGTGAATGAAATCAATGTTTTTTTGCCTTGCAAATTTAGCGAGCGCCTCCGCACTTTGTCCCTCGAGAATTTGCAAGGAATTCGACATTGATTCATTTAGGGATTCCAGGGACGCAACCAGCGAGTGCTGTCTGATTCCGCTCAGGCTCTCGAATGCGTCCTTCTGATATGTGAAGCATCCAAAAACAGGGGAACCCCCATCTGCGAGTGCTGCCTCTGCACACCGAGTTAAAGCCTCGTTGTCTTGCAGCCTTAGATCCTTACGGAACCAAAAGACCCTACTCATCTGGTCGCATCGATTCTCGAAAATTTCGATCGAAGAGCCAATAGCTGGAACGTCAGCAGCGAAATGATTAGCGAGGCACCAAGCATGTGCACACCTGCAAGAAGTGCCGGCACTCCCATGTTGGACTGCACCACACCCAGAACTGCTTGAAGTATCGAGACAACCAGGAGAATCCCCAAGGATCTCACAGCAGGATTAGATGTGGGTTTGCCCGGAACGCTTCTCCAAGCAAGAGCTAGAGAAATCAAGACCAGGGCGGTCATCGCGTAGGCAGGCCAAGAATGGTAATGCTGCCACGTCTCTAAATCGAAACCGTTTCGAGGGGTGAGAGAATCTCCAGCGTGGGGACCAGCACCGGTCACGACAACGCCAACAATTACTGTCACCCAGCCGATCACAAAGATCGGCCAGGCAAGCAGGACTGACTGATAGCTGATTGGGTCATGCTTGGGTGAGTAAACCCGCCATACCAAAACCGAAGCGATACTAATAAGAACTCCTGAGACCAAAAAGTGGGCTCCCACCACCCATGAGTTAAGGCCAGTAAGGACCGTGACGCCACCAAGCAGAGCTTGAGCGATGATTCCTAGAACTAGCAGCACTGCGGGCCAGGTCAGACCGAAACGCTGAGCCTTCATGGTCCTGCGGATGACGAACAATGTGAGTCCTGCGATTATGACCAGAACGAAGGTCAACAGACGGTTGCCAAACTCGATTAGACCGTGGATACCCATTTCAGGAACGGATACAAATGAATCCTCGGTGCACTTGGGCCAGGTTGGACAACCCAAACCCGAGCCCGTAAGGCGAACCAAACCACCAGTGACAACGATCAAGATCTGGCTGGCAAGAGATGCCCAAGCGTAGGCCTTGAGCCTTGCCGGAGCAAAGATGGTTCTAAATGGCTGAATCAACCGCTAATTTCCTGTCTACTGATGCAATTCTGGGCAATGCTGGTAAACTTTAATCAATTCCAGTTTCGCATTAACTTTCACGCGGGAATGCATGGTTATAACTGTGGGTTTTACCAAGTACATAAACAATAAGGAGCCGAATGTCCGACATCATCATTGACCGCCCCGAGCTAGATAGCCTCGGAAACTACGAGTACGGCTGGTCAGATGGCAACGATGCTGGGGCCTTCGCAAAGCGAGGCATCAGCGAGCAGGTTGTAAAGGATATTTCAGGTCTGAAGAGCGAACCCGAATGGATGCTTGATATGCGCCTAAAGGGATACCAGTACTTCCTCAAGAAGCCAATGCCAGCTTGGGGCTCGGACCTTTCGGGAATTGACTTTGACAACATCAAGTACTTCGTTCGCTCAACTGAAAAGCAGGCGCAGAGCTGGGAAGACCTCCCAGAAGAGATCAAGGCCACTTACGAGAAGCTAGGCATTCCAGAGGCTGAAAGGCAGCGGCTGGTTGCTGGTGTTGCTGCGCAGTATGAATCAGAAGTTGTTTATCACCAAATCAACGAAGAACTCGAAAAGCAAGGGGTTTTGTTTTTGGACACCGACACCGCCTTGCGTGAGCACCCTGAGATGTTTAAGGAATACTTTGGAACTGTAATCCCTGCTGGGGATAACAAATTCGCTGCGCTAAACACCTCTGTTTGGTCCGGGGGTTCATTTGTTTACGTGCCGAAGGGTGTACATGTTGAGATTCCTCTGCAGGCATATTTCCGAATTAACACTGAAAACATGGGTCAGTTCGAAAGAACCTTAATTATTGCAGATGAGGACTCATACGTGCACTACATCGAGGGTTGCACCGCACCAATTTACAAGTCTGATTCGCTGCACTCCGCTGTTGTAGAAATCATCGTCAAAAAAGGTGCGCGTGTTCGCTACACCACAATCCAGAACTGGTCCAATAACGTTTACAACCTGGTCACCAAGCGAGCCATCGCGCATGAGGGTGCAACTATGGAGTGGATCGATGGCAACATCGGCTCGAAAGTAACCATGAAGTACCCATCGGTGATTCTTGCAGGTGAGTATGCCAGGGGAGAGACCCTATCTGTTGCATTCGCTGGAGAAGGTCAGCATCAAGATGCTGGAGCGAAGATGATTCATCTTGCACCACACACCTCGTCTTCGATTGTTTCAAAGTCAATCGCACGTGGTGGTGGAAGAACTTCCTACCGTGGAGAGATTCGAGTTAACCCAGGAGCGCATCACAGCGCCAACACTGTCCGCTGCGATGCACTTTTGGTTGACACCATCTCTAGAAGCGATACATACCCAACTGTTGATGTTCGCGAGGACGATGTATCAATGGGCCATGAGGCGACCGTCTCGCGAGTTAGCGAAGAGCAGCTTTTCTACCTGCAGTCGCGGGGTATGGCCGAAGATGAAGCAATGGCCATGATCGTTCGCGGATTCATTGAGCCAATCGCCAAAGAGTTGCCAATGGAGTACGCACTTGAGCTCAACAAGCTAATCGAAATGCAAATGGAAGGGGCTGTCGGCTAGTGGCAGGCGCTTCAGAGACAATCCAACACGGATTGTCAGAGCATTCCCATGGCTTTGGGGTTCCGATTCAAACCCGTTCCGAACGAATTAGGTCAACTAAGGTCGATGACTTCGCAGAGATCTCGACTCGCGAAGAACAGTGGCGTTACATCGGCTCCGATGATCTTGGTGGATTAGACAAGGCGGGACTGGAAGAGTTCTCCGGTGACATAACAGCAACCACAGCAGACGGTGTTGTTACATCTTGGATTGAATCAGATCACGCGCTTTTTGGGTCAGCTGGAACACCAGAGGATAGGGTTTCTGCAGCGGGCTGGGAAGCAGCAAAGGCCGCTTACCTGATTTCCATTCCTGCAAACTCCTCGCCAGAGCCGTCTTCTATCGAAATCAAGTCCCTTGTTTCCGATCCATCGGCACTGCATCTGATTGTGCACGCCGCGAAAGGTTCTCAGGCAACTGTCGTTCTAGAGCACAACGGTGACGCTGTTTTGTCAGAAAACATTGAAATCATCCTCGACGACGAGGCGAGCTTGACTCTTGTCAGCATTCAGGAATGGAACACGAAATCCATACACTCTTCCGCTCAGTTTGCCAAGCTAGGCAGAAACTCGAAGTTCAAGCACGTTGTGGTATCTCTGGGTGGATCGGTAGTTCGCGTAACGCCTTCGGCGTACTTCGATGCTCCAGGTGGGGATGTGTCTCTTTTCGGTCTTTACTTTGCCGACGCTGGACAGTATCTAGAGCACAGAATCTTCGTGGATCACTCACAGCCAAACTGTAAATCTCGCGTTACCTACAAGGGCGCACTTCAAGGCCAGAAAGCGCACACGGTTTGGGTGGGAGATGTTCTCATTCGCTCAGCTGCTGAAGGCACCGACACTTACGAACTCAATCGCAACCTATTGTTGACCGATGGCGCGAGAGCCGATTCGGTTCCTAACCTAGAGATTGAAACTGGTCAGATTCAGGGTGCAGGTCACGCTAGCGCAAGCGGTAGGTTCGATGACGAGCAACTTTTCTATCTACAGGCTCGCGGAATTGACGAACTCGAAGCTAGGCGCCTTGTGGTACGTGGTTTCCTAATGGAGATTGTCCAGCAAATTGGAATCTCGGAATTAGAAGACAGGCTTGCGCAGGCTATTGAGAACGAGCTCGAAGGGACCGTGAAGTAATGGCTATCAGAATCTGCAACGTGGAAGACATCAAGCCAGGTAAAGCTCTTCGCGTCAAAATCGGGGACGAGGCAATTGCGCTGGTTCACACAAAGGATGGCCGGTTCAAAGCTCTTGGTGACAAGTGTTCCCATGGTGAGATTTCCCTAAGCGAGGGCTTTGTTGATAATGAGACGATTGAGTGCTGGGCTCACGGTGCCAAGTTCTCTCTTGATACTGGTGCTCCTCTTTCGCTTCCCGCATATGAGCCGGTAGCAACCTACGAAGTGATCGTGGAAAACGGCGAAGTATTTATTGAAATCGACAAGGACAGTGAGTAGAAGATGGCAAAGCTAGAGATAAAAAACCTACACGTATCGGTTGATACGGACCAGGGAACAAAAGAGATTCTCAGGGGAGTGGACCTTGTTATCAATAGCGGTGAAACCCACGCTGTCATGGGTCCTAATGGTTCTGGTAAGTCGACACTCGCTTACTCGATTGCAGGGCACCCAAAGTACCAAGTAACCAAGGGCGAGATTTTGCTGGATGGCGAAAATGTTCTCGAGATGTCAGTTGATGAGCGTGCGCGAGCTGGTTTGTTTCTTGCGATGCAGTACCCAGTTGAAATTCCTGGTGTAAGCGTTTCGAACTTTCTCAGAACGGCAAAGACAGCTGTCGACGGCAAAGCACCAGCTCTTCGAAGCTGGATTCAAGATGTTCGAGTTGCTATGGAGAATCTAAAGATGGATCCAGCCTTCACTGAGCGAAACGTTAACGAAGGATTTTCTGGTGGAGAGAAGAAGCGTCACGAGATTCTTCAGATGGAGCTACTGAAGCCCAAGTTCGCTGTTTTGGATGAGACTGATTCAGGTTTGGATGTTGACGCACTACGTGTTGTTGCCGAAGGTGTGAACCGAATCAAGGACGCGAATGACATCGGGGTTTTGCTGATTACCCACTACACGAGAATTTTGAAGTACATCAAGCCTGATTTTGTGCATGTGTTCGTTGCGGGGCAGATTGCTGAGCAAGGTGGCGCAGAGCTTGCCGAAAGACTTGAAGCCGAAGGTTACGACAGGTACGTGAACGCCTAAATGCCAAGAGAACTAGAAGCAAGTCTTTACGACAAAGTGGAAGAGGCCCTCAAGGAAGTAATCGATCCCGAGATTGGCGTGAACATTGTTGACCTCGGATTGATCTACGGTCTAGAGATGGCGGACGAGGACGAGTCGCTATTGATTAACATGACGCTAACTTCTGCTGGTTGCCCACTTACAGATGTTCTAGAAGAGCAAACTGCAGAGGCGCTAGATGGTATTGTTGATGCTTTTAGGATTAACTGGGTTTGGATGCCGCCTTGGGGTCCAGAGAAGATAACTGATGACGGCCGTGAGCAAATGCGCGCAATCGGATTCTCTATCTAGCTCTTTTTCCCCAGAAACTTCCAGGCCAGCGGCAAAAGCGCGGCGGCGAGAATCATTTTTAGAAGATCGCCCACAATAAATGGCACGAGACCCGCTGCGGCGACGGATGCTAGGTCATTAGCCGCACCTAGGTTTCCAAGTGCAAATGCAAGCCAAGGTAGTCCAAATAGATAGATCACAGTGTTGGCAATTGCGAAGCTTCCTAGAACTCCAGCAACAGATCTATGCCAGCCCCGCTCCGATAGCCATCCAACAACGGCGGCCGCAGCAACGAAGCCAACCAGGTAACCAAAGGTTGGTCCAAAGCTCAAGCTAGTTGCGGCGGAGAAAACAGGTAATCCCATTGCACCCATGGAAAAGTATGCGATTAGTGAAATTGCGCCCCTGGTTGTTCCAAGCACAGAACCAACCATTAATACAGCAAGGGTCTGCGCAGTAATTGGAACGGGCCACATCGGGATAACTAGCTGAGCTGCGTAAGCTGTGAATACAGCACCGGAGAGAATCAGAGCAGTGCTGTTTAGAGCGGATCGTGGAACAACCCGATCAACAAGTGCCGAATTGCTCGAAAGCTGAATGGTCATGAGATTCTCATTTCTGCCCAGGGAAGATAAGACGATTGTAGACTATTGCTTTTGTGAGCAAATGAGAGGTTTGTTGATTGCTTAGCGTCAAGGACCTAGAAATCACCATCGGTGCCAGAACCCTCATGAGTGAGGTCTCATTTCGCATAGCCGCCGGTGACAAAGTGGGTCTGGTTGGTCGAAATGGGGCCGGTAAAACCACCCTGACCAAGATTCTTTCTGGGGATGGACAGCCTTCAAAGGGGCTAATTGAACGTCAGGGGGAGATTGGGTATCTACCGCAAGACCCCAGATCCGGAGACCCCGAAGAGTCCGCTCGCGACCGAATATTGAACGCTCGTGGACTCGGCACACTGCTGAAGCAGATGACCGAGACAACCGAGATTATGGCCTCAGCAAATGGGCTTGAGTCTGAAAAAGCAATGCAGAAATACAGCAAGGTTGAAGAGCGTTTTCAAGCTGCCGGAGGATACGCAGCCGAAGCTGCCGCGTCGGCGATAGCCAGCAATCTTGGCATTGAGGAGAGAATTCTGTCACAAGCTCTGAAGACTCTCTCTGGTGGTCAGCGAAGACGGATTGAGCTTGCACGGATTTTGTTTTCAGACGCGCAAACCATGCTGCTCGATGAGCCAACCAACCATCTTGATGCCGATTCAGTTGTTTGGCTTAGAGACTTCCTTCGCGCTTACCAGGGCGGATTGATAGTGATAAGTCACGACGTGGAATTGGTTGAGACAACTGTCAACAGAGTGTTTTACCTAGACGCCAACCGTCAAAAGATTGACGTATACAACATGGGTTGGCGCGCATATCAAAAGCAACGTGAGGCGGATGAGGAAAGACGCAAGCGTGAACGCGCAAACGCTGAGAAGAAGGCGGCTTCGCTGAGCCTGCAGGCTGCAAAGTTTGGAGCTAAGGCGACAAAGGCGGTTGCGGCTCAACAGATGCAACGTCGAGCTCAGAGACTACTCAGCGAGCTAGAAGATGTCGGCCAAGTTGATCGGGTTGCAAAGATTCGCTTCCCTGATCCAGCACCTTGTGGCAAGACGCCTTTGATGGCTCACGGACTTTCAAAAAGCTATGGTTCCCTGGAGATTTTCGCAGCAGTGGATCTCGCAATCGATAGAGGATCAAAGGTAGTAATAATCGGACTAAATGGGGCGGGAAAAACTACCCTGCTTCGAATACTTGCCGGCGTAGACAAAGCTGACACAGGTGTTATAGAGCCAGGGCACGGACTCAAAATCGGCTATTACGCCCAAGAGCACGAGACACTCGATGTCAACAAAACAGTCCTCGAAAACATGCAGGCGGCCGCGCCTCACCTTGGTGACGTTGAAGCGCGCAAAGTCTTAGGGTCATTCCTGTTCACGGGAGATGACGTTGCTAAGAAAGCAGGGGTGCTAAGCGGTGGGGAAAAGACTAGGTTGGCACTTGCCTCACTGGTTGTCTCTTCCGCAAATGTCCTGCTACTGGATGAGCCAACAAACAACTTGGACCCAGCAAGCCGAAAAGAGATTCTAAACGCCTTAGCAAGCTTCACAGGAGCTGTTGTTTTGGTTTCGCACGACGAAGGTGCGGTGCTCGCCCTCAACCCGGAGCGGGTTCTGATACTGCCTGATGGCACAGAAGATCATTGGTCAGATCAGTACGCTGATCTGATTTCGCTTAGCTAACTGTTTCGATCCAAGATTTCATCCTCGACGTTCGAGTCTGCGTTGGCTTTGCGTCTCAGGCTCCTAGGAACATAGGTTGGATCTTTCTCCATCCTTCGAAATTCTTGCTCTTGCCTAATTGCCCAAAAGAGCGCAAAGAATCCCATAACCGCGAAGATGATCCATTGGACTGCATAGCTGAGATGATTTCCCTCATCCAAGACGGGTCGACTAAGTGGCT
This sequence comes from Rhodoluna sp., assembly GCA_044341965.1. Taxonomy (GTDB): domain Bacteria; phylum Actinomycetota; class Actinomycetes; order Actinomycetales; family Microbacteriaceae; genus Rhodoluna. The sequence continues at coordinate 2,464 of JBIIQS010000005.1, read as the reverse complement.
GCGGATATGAACTCTCCGAGGGCGATTCAGTCACCATCCGAAGGTAGAAACCCTGTTCGACATCAAAGTCGGTAAGTTCCTTAATCTCGGGCAGGTTGATGCTCGTTAGCTGACCGAGTGGCGATTCTCGATTTGGGATCGTTTCACCCAATCGCACTCTTGCGACGAGGGACTTCACAGATTCTGAAGGCAAGAAAGTGTTTGAAGGATTGAGATCGGAATCTGCTGCTATCCAACCACGCTCGACAACCACAATCTCTCCAGTTTCAAGCAAGAAGGGGACCAGTTGCACGAAACCTGGTTGACCTGCGATGGCTCGATTCCGCACTAACAAGGTGTCAGCTACCAGATAGCTTCCAGAAAGTTCCACCTGTCGCCACTCATATGCCACAACAGAACTTCCCGAAAGAGAAGACACCTCTTCGAACGATACCTTTTCTAGATCGTAGTTGCTGGCGACTCTTTCAATTCTAGAAACGGCTTCAGATCTTCTTTCAATTTGCCAGCTAGCAAGACCCACGCACGCCAAAGCGAATGTGCAGGCAACAAGAAACCACCCGGTCCAACGAATCCATGGCTTAACTGGGCTACTCAACTAAAGTCACTCTCATTTAGGAGAAAGGAGCGATCAGTGAGGAAGCTTCTTAGGTAGTCCAGGTGTTCTTGGCAGGAGAGCCACGTTTTAGATTTACCGTCTTGATGAATGCTCGGATTGGCCCATACCAATGATGTTGTGGCAGGTTCTTGGCAACCAGCCCGTGAACACATTGCGCCAATTGGGTCGAGATTGAAAATCGACATCTAAATCTTGGTTGTTGGCTCGGTGCCTGGGGACGCGTCCACAAGTTTGATTACTCGCGTGACTTTGGAGATTTCACCTTGCTTTGGACCCTGCGCATTGGCCAGCACGACCGCGAAGTAAGGCAGGAAAATTGCGCCTGCAAATGCAAACCACATCAGCCAGCCTTCTACAAACATGGCTGCAACTATGCAAACCACTCGAATGGTCATCGCAAGGGTGTATTTGAGCATACGAGACTTACGCTCGTCATCAGGGGACTCGCTAACGGTTGTGATGCTTTGTGCTTTAGCCAACGCTACTTCCAGGTAGATAGGTTCAATACAAGGGTAAGGCTAGAATTGCGATAGTCCAAACCTGCCACAGGATCACTGCGCTAGAAACGAGCATCCAATGACCCAGTCCCGAGTTGTCTTTATAACCGGTGGAAATAGAGGAATTGGCTACGCTATCGCGCAGCAATTTATCGAACAGGGTCACAAAGTGGCAGTTACCGTTCGATCTGGAACTGGTCCCGAAGGCTCACTATCGCTCAAGGCCGATGTAACAGACTCAACATCACTGGATGAAGCAATAGCCAAAGCAGAGCAAGAGCTTGGTCCCATCGAGGTTCTAGTAGCAAACGCTGGCATAACCAAAGACACTCTTTTGCTGCGCATGAGCGATGAGGACTTCGAAGGGGTAGTTGACGTAAACCTCAATGGCGTCTTTCGAGTAGTAAAACGAGCAACAAAGTCAATGATCAAGCAGCGTTTTGGCCGAGTCATATTAATTGGAAGTGTAGTCGCGCTTCTGGGTTCACCGGGTCAAGTGAATTACTCGGCAACGAAAGCCGCTTTAGTTGGAATGGCAAGATCAATTACCAGAGAGCTTGGTGGTCGTGGAATCACCGCCAATGTAATCGCACCTGGATTTATTGACACCGACATGACTTCCGAGCTCGATCCAGATCAGCAGAAACAGTATCTTGAGAGAATTCCCGCTGGCAGATTCGCGGCTCCATCGGAGGTCGCCAAAGTCGTTTGTTGGCTAGCAAGCGATGAGGCTGCCTACATTTCAGGCGCTGTTATCCCTGTAGATGGCGGTTTAGGGATGGGGCACTAGATTTACTTGTTGAAGACTTCTCTTAGAAGTCATGTTGAAGGAGAGCAAACATGGGAATTCTAGACGGTAAGAAAATCCTTGTGACTGGAGTTCTCACCGAGGCATCGATTGCATTCTCCGTGGCGCGTCTGGCCCAGGAAGAAGGCGCTGAGGTGATTCTCTCCTCGTTTGGTCGAATGCTCCCAATCACTACAAAGATTGCAGGGCGGCTGCCGAAACCTGCTCCCGTAATTGAGCTTGATGCCACAAATCAGACAGACCTAAAAGAACTATCTGCTCGCATCTCGGCCCATTTTGATTCCATTGACGGAATCGTTCACGCAATTGCATTTGCACCCCAAACCGCACTGGGCGGAAACTTCTTGGAAACCGAATGGCCGGATGTTTCAACAGCGGTAGAAGTCTCTGCTTACTCATTGAAGTCGATCACAATGGCGGCAAAGCCAGTTCTCAAGAATCCTTCTTCCATCGTTGGTCTAACCTTCGACGCTCGTGTTTCCTGGCCGGTTTATGACTGGATGGGTGTTGCGAAAGCTGCATTCGAAGCTACCGCTAGATATC